>JAKCBB010000021.1 GCA_021839365.1 bacterium
TAAGGGGGAGGAAGTTTTCCTTTCTTCCTGCGTCATAGGAGCCCATCATACGTTTCAGTTTAACAGAGGATGACGGGAGTTGGAATACATAATGACAATGTAAAGTTAAAAATAACGGCAAGTGGCATTATTTTTGATTTTAAATTTTTCTAACTATACACATCGGGGTCTGTTCTCTGGCTTGTCCGAGAGGGTTGTCCTTGAACACTTCGCGTACCCAATTTTCATCTATGGAATCATCCGATTTCCCCAACAAGTCTATTCCCAAATCATTGGCATCCACTATCGCCGCGCTTATTCCAAATTTTTCTTTGATCGACTTGGCGACTCCGTTCGGATTTTCCGGAGCAAGAGTAATGGACGTATTGAACGGCGGAAGATTGTAACTGACCGGACCGTCTATCACCGTGGCGTCGCGGCCTATAACTTTAAAAAATATTCCTTTAACGCCGAACGGTTTCGTCGCAACCGAAGCCATAAGAGCGGCGATAAAGCGCGGATAACCGATCTGCCGGATAATTATTTCCATCCTCCATGCCGGTTTAGTGCCTAAATTTTTCGAGGCCGGTTTCCAGACAAATTTCGTGATAAACCTGGCTATCCACCGCGGTTTAAAGCTTGCTATCGGTACAATCCTGCCTTGCGCGGCGGCGGCTACTTTATGGCCAACCAGCAATACGTCGCCTTTAACGCATTTCGGGATCGCATAGTTTTTCACAATATCCAGCAAATCGTCCTTCTCCGTAACTATATGTGTCCTGATCGGGATACGAAGATAAGTCTCGCCTTTTACGGCGATTTCCGGCTTAAATCGCTTTTCTTTCGTATCCGCACTCTCCGGATCGGCTGGCTTTTGCATGTTTGTGGATATTATTTTTTTATTTTCCTATATCACGGCGGAATTGCATGCCATCGAATTTTATTAAATCGACGGCCTGATAAGCGCGGCTTCTGGCCTCGTCCAGAGATTCTCCGGTAGCGGAAACGCAAAGCACCTTGGCGCCTGATGTTTTGTATTCTCCGTTATCATACGAAGTACCCGCGTGGAAAACAACAACTTCAGGAATGCCGGCCGCTTTTTTGATGCCGTATATCGGAAACCCCTCTTCGTGCGGACCGGGATATCCTCTCGACGCCATTACAACGCAGACAGCGTATCCCTTATTCCACTCCACTTGCGCCGTGTCCAGGGCGCCGTTAGCAGAGGCAAGCAAGATATCCAGCGCGTCTGATTTTAAAAGCCTCATAAAAACAACTGTTTCCGGGTCGCCGAAACGCGAGTTGTATTCCAATACATAAAAACCACCGTTTTCCCCTTTGAGTCCCGGGAAGAGACATCCTTTAAAAAGAGCTCCTTCGTTGCGGAGGCCGTCGATGGCCTTATCCACAACGTCTCTTTTAATTTCACGCATTGTTTCATCTGACACTCCGCCAACCGGAGCATAGCTTCCCATACTGGCCGTGTTCGGCCCCGAGTTCCCGTCGCACAGAGGCTTATAATCTCTTGCCGGAGGAAAGAGTATGGATAATCGCCCGTCGCTTATAGCGTGAATAGAGATTTCTTCGCCGCCGACAAAATCTTCCACCAGAACATCGTTCGGAGTATCTGTTCCGTGGACTTTCCGTATCATAATCTTATTGATCGCGTCTTCCGCGTCCTCGAAGGATTTACATACGTATGAACCGAGGCCGAAAGCAAGTCCGGTTTTTTTTATAACCAGCGGGAATTTCCGCGATTGAACGTATTTTAAAGCTTCGTTGGGATCGCTAAAAACCTTGAAGTCGGAAGTCTTTATGCCGTTCCTTTTCATAAAATCTTTCCCGAACGTCTTGGAATGCTCGATCGCCGCGGCTTTTTTGGTCGGCCCGAAAATATTCAATCTCCGGGAGGCGAATAGGTCCACCACTCCCAAATACAATGGGTTGGGCTGGCTTACAACAGTAAGCCCTATCTTTCTGTTTTCGGCGAAATCAGCCAGAGCATTGATGTCCGTCGGTTGAATCGGAATGTTTTCCGCTATTTCTTTCGTCCCTCCGTTTCCGGGAGCCATATAAAGCTTGCCCAGCCGCGGTGATTGTTTTATTTTCCAAGCCAACGCGTGTTCCCGCGCGCCGCTGCCAACAACCAATACGTCTATTTTGTCTAACATAAGTTTTTCTAAACAAGAAAGCGGCTAATGTGCCGGCCTTACTTCTCGCATAATACTACCTTGGCAAATCAAAAATCAATTCGACAGTTGGCGGAGTAAAAATAAAACGGCTGCACCGTGGAACGCAAACCGCGGATAGCAAAAAAGTTACGGCGCGTCATGCTGACATACAAGCGAAACACATCCGCCCCGCGGTTCACGGGCCAGGATCTTTCGCTTATGTTCAGAATGACAATTGTTATTATTCCAAGTATTTCCTGTCTCTAAGATTATCCGGCAGGTACGTTTGTCCCGTTTCTTTCGCTTCTTTCTTGTCGTATTTATACCCCTCTCCGTACCCCAGTTCTTTCATCAGTTTCGTCGGAGCATTGCGCAAATGCAGGGGTACGCTTTCGCTAGGAAGGTCGGCGATATCTTTTTGCACCTTGCCGTAAGCAAGATAAAGCTTGTTGCTCTTCGGCGCCTTGGCCAAATAGACAGCCGCCTGCGCCAAGTTTACGTTGCACTCCGGCATACCGTTAAAATGACAAGCCTCGTAGGCGGACACCGCCTGGACCAGCGCCTGCGGATCGGCCAGGCCGATATCCTCCGAAGCGAAACGAATAAGTCTGCGCGCGACATAAAGCGGGTCCTCTCCCGCCTCGAGCATTCTTCCCAGCCAGTACAAAGCGGCATCGGCATCGCTTCCGCGCATGGATTTATGCAAGGCGGAGATTATGTTGTAATGTTCCTCTCCTCCTTTGTCATAAAGCAGGTGGGATTTTTGAAGAGACTGCCTGATCGTTTCTTTATTGATAATTATTTTATCTCCGGTTTTCGGCGCGGATTTCACAGCCAGCTCCAAGGCGTTAAGCGCGGTGCGCGCGTCCCCGTCGGCAGCCTCCGCAAGAGATAAGATAGTTCCGTCATCTATTTCTATATTTTCCTCACCCAATCCGCACTCTTTGTCCGATATCGCTCTCTTTATTATCTGCGCCAGGTCTTGAGCGGAAAGAGATTTAAGAACGAAAACCTTGGTACGCGACAGCAGAGCCGAGACAATCTCGAAAGACGGGTTTTCGGTAGTCGCTCCGATAAGTATTACCGTTCCGTTTTCCACGTGCGGCAGAAAAGCGTCCTGTTGGGCTTTATTGAATCTGTGAATCTCGTCCACGAAAAGCACGGTCTTCTGTCCGTAAATCTTTTTTCTTTCTTTCGCGGCGGCAATTATGGTTCTCACATCAGCCACGCTTCCCGTAACCGCGCTGAACTGGACGAAGTTCGCCTTAGTCATTCTGGCAATTATTCTCGCGAGTGTGGTTTTTCCGCTTCCCGGAGGGCCCCAAAGAATCATCGAGGGGATTTCATCGTTCTCGATGGCGTTCCGCAGTACCGTTCCCTTGCCGATTATTCCTTCCTGCCCCAAAAACCCGTCTAGAGAGTTGGGTCGAATTCTGTCGGCCAAGGGGGAAAAGCCGCCGGCTTTGCTATTCGAATTTCCATCAAAAAGCCCTGCCATGCCATAATTATAACCTATACCGGCAGGGCTTTGATAATTACTCCGCGGAAGCCGGTTTTTTCTTAATAACCCTCTTTACCGCCTCCCTAATATCCTTAACGCCCATTCCGTATTTTTCTATAAGCTCCTTCGCGCCGCCGGATTCTCCGAACACTCCGCGCATGCCGACGAACTCCATGGGAGTAGGATAATTTTTTGCCAAAACCTCGGCAACGGCTCCGCCCAATCCTCCGTTAATCTGATGCTCCTCGACGGTAACGACCGCGCCGCATTTTTTGGCGACCTCCGTGATTTTTTTCTCGTCTATCGGTTTGATGGTGTGGTTGTTTATGACCAGAACATTTATCTTCTCTTTCTCCAATTCTTTCGCCGCCTGGAGGGCGTTATGCAAAAGCAGACCGCAGGCGATAATCGCCGCTTGCGGCTTGGCTGTCTGATAAAACACTTCGGCTTTTCCGATCTCGAACGGCGTTTCGTCCGTCGTTACCACCGGAGATTTCTCCCTGGCGAATCTTATATACACCGGTCCTTTTATTTCCGCCGCGGCGACAGTCGCTTTTCTCGCCTCTATCGCGTCGCATGG
Organism: bacterium; assembly: GCA_021839365.1. GTDB lineage: Bacteria > Patescibacteriota > Minisyncoccia > UBA6257 > Colwellbacteraceae > JACWAO01. The sequence goes on from JAKCBB010000021.1 coordinate 4,232, forward strand.
AACGACAACCTTCATATTGGCCATGACACGCATAGTGGCGATATCCTCAACGGCCTGATGCGTCGCTCCATCCGGACCGGTAACCAGCCCCGCATGATGTCCGGCGATTTTCACGTTGGCGTCGTTATACGAAATCGTAGTACGAATCTGCTCCCAGTTCCTGCCGGGAGAGAACGTGGCATATGAGGATATGAACGGGACTTTGCCGGAAACACCAAGCCCGGCCGCAATTGTGGCCATATTTTGCTCGGCGACTCCGAGTTCGAAAAATCTTTCGGGATATTTTTTGGAAAACGCCTCGGAGCGGGTTGATTCGGTAAGATCTGCGCAGAGCACGACGACGTTTTGATCTTTTTCTCCCGCAATTAAAAGACCTTCTCCGTAACCGTTCCTGATAGGAATTTCTTCCGTTTTTTCCGCTCCAACGTTGGGCGATAGTTTGGCATTTTTATTCAGCATATTATTTGTCGAGAAACGTATTTTTGACTTTTGATTTTCGGATTTTAATTCCCCTTATTCATGCTCCGATATTATTTTCCCGCCCAAAGTCCGCAGTTCTTTCAACGCTTTTATCGCCTCTTCTTTTGTCGGCGGCTTGCCGTGCCAAAGGTAATCGTTTTCCATAAAGCTGACTCCTTTGCCGGGAATCGTATGAGCGATTATCACAGTCGGCTTTTCGTGGATGACTTTCGCTTCGTTAACCGCGTCAATGATCTGCTCGAAGCTGTGTCCATTTATTTCCAGCACATGCCACCCGAAAGCCTCATATTTTTCCTTGAGCGGCTCAAGAGGCATTATATCTTCCGTGAAGCCGTCTATCTGGATGTTGTTGCGATCGATAAGCGCCGTGAGATTGCTTAGCTTGTTTTTGCCCGCGAACATCACCGCTTCCCAAAGATTGCCCTCTTCGTGTTCTCCATCCGAGAGCAGCGCGTAGATGCGGTACTTCTTTTTATCCAGTCTGGCCGCGAGACTCATTCCTATCGCCTGCGAGAGTCCCGAACCCAGGGGTCCGGAGGTCGTTTCGATTCCAGGCAGGGAGCCGCGGTGCGGATGTCCTTGAAGGTGGGAATTTATCTTGCGCAGTGTTTTTAATTCCTCCATCCCGAAATATCCGGCATAAGCCAGCGTCGCATATTGGACGGGGCAGATATGCCCGTTAGATAAAACCAGCCTGTCTCTCTCCGGCCAGCCGGGATTTTTCGGATCGTGGTTAAGTATGTGAAAATAAAACGCGGTAAAAACGTCGGCCATTCCCAAGGGACCCGCGGAGTGTCCGCTCCCCGCCTCAACAAGCATTTCGATAACGGATTCCCTGATCTTGTTCGCTGTTTCTTTTAATGATTTAACTTTTTCGTCGGTAAGCGGTTCCATCTTTTAAAGTATTTATATTGAGGCTAGGCGCTCAAACGTTTCTTCAGGATTATCGCTATCAAAGATATAGCTCGCGGAAGCAATCATGTCCGCGCCGGCAGATCGTATCTGCTTCGCTGTTTTTTCGTTGACGCCTCCGTCAACTTCTATAATACCACTTGGGAAAAGTTGGCGTAAAGATTTTATTTTCGCGATCGCGCCATTATCGAACTCCTGTCCGGCAAAGCCCGGCGTGACGGACAACACCTGGAACTCGTTAAACGAGGGAAGTAATTCTGTTTTGTCTTCGACATTGGTTTTTGGAGAAAGAGAAATCATCGCTTCCGAACCATATTCCTTGCAGCTCTTTAAAAGATCGTCCGCATCGAACACGGCCTCGGACTGCACGACTATTCTTTTCGATCCTGCCGCGAGCCAGCGCAGGGATTCGCCTAAGACGTCCTCAACCATAAGATGAGCTTCCACCGACACATTAAGATTATGGAGCGCTATAAATCCGAACAGTTCTTTAGGATTATTCCAGGTAACGGCGTTAGAAAATTTCCCATCAGAAATGTCAATCTGCACCCAGTCGGAAAATTCCGCGGCCTTGAGGAGCTTGTCAGAAACACATCCGAAATTTTCGCAATTTATCGCCGGAATAACTTTCATCTGAGGCCTGGGTGGGAATCGAACCCACGTATAAGGGTTTTGCAGACCCTTGCCTTACCACTTGGCTACCAGGCCGCGGCTACTCTTCCTTATTATCTTCGTCAAGGAATATTTTTTCAATTCTCGATGCCTTCTCCGAACCTTCGTTTATTACGAAGTTGATTCTAGGCATCGGTTTAATATTCATTTTTCTGTTAAGCAAAAACTGCAGCGTTCCCTGTTTCTCCTTCAGAACATCAAAAAGGGATTTTTTGGCGTTCTCCGGAAAGATGCTCACGCCGATCTCGGCATGCGACAAATCGCTCGAAACCCTCACATCGCTTATCGTAACAAGAACTCCCTCCGGAAAATCTATTTCCCGCAGAAGAAGGGCGCTTAATTCTTTTTGAATCACACTGCCTACCCTGTCTGGTCTATATGTCCTCATTCGCTAAATATTTTAAGCCTGTCGCCGGGAAAAAGCTTAGAGTCCGTCTCGACAAGCATTCCGCATTCCTCTCCTTCGATAACCTCGGAAACATCTTTGCGCTCTTTCTGCACGTTCATTATCCTCGCGGCCGCAATCACGCTCCCTCGTCTTTCTATTTTTCCTTCTAATCCCGCCTTAATCGCGCCGGTTGCCACCCTGCCTCCCAAAACAACGCGCTTTCCTTCAACCGAGAATACTTTCAATATCTCGAGCTCTCCGATAACGGTTTCTCCTTTTATTTTCTTGAGATGCGCCTCTATTTCCTCGATAATCCTATAAATTATATCAGAAGAAAAGATATTTACTCCTTTCGTTTCCGCGCGGGATTTGGCGGATCCGGCTATTTTAACCCTGAATCCGGCAATCGCGCTTTTGGTATTTATTGCCTGATCGACATCTCCATCGGTTATGTCGCCGACTCCGCTTCCTATTATATATGTACCTTCTACCTCTCTTATCACGTGATTAAGCGCCTCGAGCGATCCGGAGGTATCGGCTTTAGTTATTATCCTGGCGCCATCTTTTTCACGGGCTTCGGGAAGCCCCGGTTTTTCTCCGGCAAAGACATTGTTTACGGCGGATAATTTTAATTCCGCCAGATCCACATCTCCTGCCTGGAATTTTTCTCCGACCGCCGGCAAATCCTCGAATCCTATCACTCTGGCCGGCGCTGACGGGGAAAGCTCGTTCACCCGCTCCCCTTTGAAATTTTCCAGAAGTTTTATCTTCCCGTATGTGCTCTCCGTAACTATATACTTTCCTGTACATAAAGTTCCGTTCCTTAACGCCAAGCTGGCCACAACTCCGCGACGGCTGTCTTTGGTCGCTTCGATAACCACCCCCTCCGCTTTCGCGTGCGGGTCGTATTTTATGTCCAAAACGTCTCCGAGAAGAAGTATCAGGTCGATTAGCTCCGTTACCCCCTCGCCGGTTACCGCGGAAACGCCCTGCCAACTCACATCTCCGCCCATTCCCTCAAGAAGAACGCCGTTCGATAAAAGTTCCGATTTAACTTTCTCAATATTGGCATTCGCCCTGTCTACCTTGGTAATCGCGACGATATACGGGGTTCCGACTTCTTTCAACGTATTAATGGCTTCGAGCGTCTGCGGCTTGACCCCCTCGTCTGCGGCCACGACCAGAATCGCGATATCGGCCACAGTCGCTCCTCTCGAACGCATAGCCTTAAAAGCCTCGTGGCCGGGCGTGTCTATAAACGTAATCCTGCGACCATTGTGCGTTATCTCGTAGGCGCCTATTGACTGCGTTATTCCTCCGGCCTCTTTTGAGACAACGTTGGCTTTGCGTATGTAATCCAAAAGACTAGTCTTGCCGTGATCAACGTGACCCATCACGACCACGATAGGCGGCCGCTGTATTAAATTATTACCAGCGTTATCTTGCATGTCGTCTCCAACCTAACAAAAAACCCGAGTAAAAACAAGAAATCGTGGGGTTAATGCGATCATGTGCTTGACAAAAATCGTATATCGTGGTTTAATAAAGACAAGGATGTGCACCTTTCTATAACGTATCGTGGAGGTGTAGCGCGTGTTCGGAGGTTGTAATCTAACAGGCAGGCTCTTCGAAGAAGAGTTTTTCGGGATTTGCTCCGGTTACAGCATCGGCTACATGTCCTATCGCAGAGCGATGGATGCAGCGAAGCGCTCCCAACCTGTAGGATGGGATCCCAAAGATCCTCCGACAGAAACGGCCAACAACTTCCATGCCAGAGTATGTCTGGCCCTCGAGAAAATCACAGGACTCGAGGAATGGTCCGAAGTTGAGTTGTGGTCGGCAATAGGAAGCGCGCTGGACCGGTTTCATGGAATCGACGGATGGTTCCAGTTCCGGGGACGTGTCGTAACTATCGATCTTACCCTGGATCCCCAAAAGGAATCCGGGAGAGCCGACTTCGTTCTTCATCCGGAAGACTTGGAATCAAACCCTGTGATTCAGAGCATAGCTGAAGCGCTAGGAGGAGTAGCGTGATGCCTGCCCCATTTTATTACTTCAAGTGCAACAGGAGGTGCGGCAGGTATCCCGTGAAGCCAGAGACTTTCAAGAAGTTCATCTTGCCTAATCAGTGGGACGAGCTTCAAGGAAAGATCAAAAACGGGGCGATCGCAGGCGTACTTTCCTTCCACGACAAATGTCCGAGGTGTGATGACTACGATGGACGTTTCTCGGTGTCCGTCGGAGTTCTTCAGCCGGCAGTTCGCCCGCCAAAGGAGCTAAGCTCT
>JAKCBB010000001.1:0-26267 GCA_021839365.1 bacterium
AACGACCCTTCCTTAACCCCCTTCATACACGGACTCGTAGGATACTGGCCCCTCAATGAGGGATCTGGGACGACGGCGTACGACGACTCCGGATGGGGGAACAACCTTAATATATATCCATCGACTTATATCACCTGGACAACTGGATTAAATAACCAATACGGAACTCATTACTCATCCTCCTCGGCCACCGGTTGCGTTAATGGTGGATATGCTATTAATACGACCTCGTTATCCAGTCAGATAACCAATCTACCTTCCGGCAGCTTCTCTGTTAGCGGTTGGGGGTATAACGGCATAGGTCAAGGAGCCTTGATTCATATGCGGGGGAGTGATTATGATCCGGCTTGTGGTAGCGATGGTCTATGGATGCAATTCAGTTCCGGATGTATAGCAAACTCAAGTCAAAACTACAACACCCTTTTGTGGTCTCCGGGATCCGGCAATTCCTGGCATATGTATACTTATGTTTTTAACCTGCCGGCATTAGAACAATATTCTTATCGAGACGGGACGCTAATAGTTGAAAACAGCCTTCCCAGTGGAAGTTATGGAACCTTCTCAGACATAAATATAGGTGATTATGAGTCGGATTGCGAAGACGTTTCTTCGGGAACCAACCTTAATGGCTTCCGAGTATATAGAGACGCTCTTACGGCGTCTCAGATCCAAGCGATCTATAACGTGGAGAAGCCGTAGAATTATGTTATTGGTATTGTATAAAACTCGGCTGAGGACTTAGTTTTAAAACCTCCTGCGGAGTCATCAGATGGCCGCCCGTTCCGGCGTCGTTTTTGAAGAATAGCTTGAATCCGGTAAATTGAACCGGCTCACCTGCTATAAAGTCCTTATAAGTTCTTATTTTCATAGGCGGCGGGCCGAATCCGTCCATATCCATAACTATCTCGACCTGCGGCAGAGGCTGTATTTTTTTATAATTAGTAACCATAGCCTGCGTGAACCGGTGCACCACGAGTATTTTTGGCGGAAGATTATATTCTTTTACCACCTCCGCTAAGAAATTGGCCGCGAAGTTGATATCCGAAGCGTCCATAGTACCTATAACCGTTCCGGGAACGTGCCCTCCCCACATATCGAATTCCGGATCAAGGCACAATTCCACGTTAGCCTGTTCCAAGTACTTCTTTAGCAAAGGCACCTCGGTTTCGACATTGCTTTGTCCAACTTGCACATCCAGAAACACCAGTCCGTGGATTTGAACGGCCATGCTTATCGCTTTGTCTATTTGGTTCTGCGGCATGCGCAGTCTGTATTTTCCGTCCAGTCCGGGATGATTTTGCGCGGCTACGGCTATGTAGTCTATTGCCGGAATTACCGGAGTCGACGGATCCGCGGCTTGCCACTCAGCGACCGTATCCTGGAGCATTTTTAGGACTTGATCCGGCGGATATTCTCCCAAGATTCCCATTTGTTGTGAATAAAAGTTACCGTAATAAGCGACGACGCGGTTAAAGGGAAATATCGCCCCTCCGTCCGGATAAACGGTTTTTACCGGCCAGAGTTTCGGCGTTGATGTCGTAGAGGTCGCGGTAGAACTGCTTACGCCCAGGTTGGCTAATTCCAAAAGTTTTGCGTTGTAAGCCGCTATGTCTAACTGAGGATATTTAGAGGGGTTAAAAGCGCTTGGCGTCGATGTAACGCCTGGATCGACAAGCGTTACGTGCGGCAATTTAGCAATGGCAAAAAAAGCGGCCAAGATACCCGCTATAATTCCAGCCGGAATAAAATACGACCTGAAAAACCCCATAGATTGTTGTACTATCGCATATTTACAATTAAACGACAACCGGGGGTTTACTCTATGTTTAAAAAATGATATTTTTTCCGGAATAGTCGCAGAAGCTGATTGGAAAGGAAGTCCGCTGCTTTGCCTGTACATTTTTGATTGGAGGAGGATGAATGAATGGCTCTTGCTGCAGGAACGTATTCAGGCGGATTTGTTTACAATGTTAAATCTCCTGATCCGCGGCTGACAACCGACGATATCAGGAAGAGACTTAATAATCGCGGCGTTCTCATCGATGACGGGATCAATAACAATAACTTTCCGCTCGCACGGCACAGGCAAGAAGAAATCGACGTAGGAATAATAAGCGTCGGCCCGACGAAAGAATATGAGTGGAAACAACGTCTTCTGGAAGCCGGTTTAGACGCCCCCCTGCCGGAGCATGCGGTCTGGTTTATTAACAGATACTCGGAAAAGGGGTTGTCAGGCGGCGTTTCCGGGCATCGTTTCCCGCATAGGCAGTTCGAGGAACCGTTCATCCTTTTTCCGCACAAACCCATAGACGGATGGTGGCCGTATAGTTCGGATGAAAAACGATACCCCCCAAGCGGCCTTGTCTTGTGTGTGTCCTTTTTCCCGTCTGTGCACGAAGTATTCCTGCGGTCTACCTACGGCGGTTTTACTGGCGCTTTCAGGATAGCTGGAGTTGTTCCTCAAGCTGGTCGCGGTAAGCCGAATGGCTGGCGCCCGTACTAAAAAGTACGGGCGCTTTCATTTTTAAAGCAAAGGCCCCACATTGATTTGTGAGGCCTTAATAGGGGCAGACTTATCAGAATTCCCCATGAATGGGACAGATTGCCCTACTCTTGAAGAAATGCGGCCGCCGCGATAACACTTTGTTGTCATTGCAGAGAGGACATTGCGGAAACCTTCGATTTTCTACAAAAAGAAACAAACCGAGCACTGCCAAGAGGGTAGCCCAAGAGCCAAGAATCACCAGGAACATATGCACGACCCTCACCTCCTAAGGCTTGGATCCATAAGCTTAGAATAGTGTTCTTTATTGCGGTTGTCAAAGCGAACTTCCTGCTTATGTTTGTGGTTTCTGTATTTAACTTATCTCCAGTCCGAGGTTCCGGACGGTTTCTTTTTGGTGCAGGTAATATTCGATTAACTTTTTCTTATTGACTAGCAGGTATAGACATAGATAAGCCGGGACGGTAATCCAGATGAGGCTGGTGTATGGATAAAAAATCCAAATCGTCAAATCGATGACTACCCAGTGGTAAATGTAAATTCCTAAAGTCCTGTCTCCTAGAAGGCGGCCCGCGGCAAGCGCTCCCCTAACCCATTTATTTCTGAATTTTTCGACAAATCCGAAGAAGTACAGGAAAAAGCCAAGCATAAAAACACCGAAAGATATAAAGTACGGCGAGAGAGGAAACTCGTGATCGCTTATGGCCAATGACTGATGGAGCAGGATTATTTTTACCCCGTAAAAAGCAGTGAGGACGAATCCAGTGAGCAATATCTGCGCTCTTTGTTTTTCAAAACCGACCTGTGCCAGAAAAAATCCTACAAGAAACGGGACAAGCCATAAAACTATCGGAAACAGGACATAGCCGTTAGCGTAAAGAAAATCGATGATCGGAGAAACCGTATTTGGAATAGCTGTCCAGTAATTTATGGCGAAGAAACCAAGAGCGGAAGCGGCTATTACCAGCTTCGGCCGGTGCATTTTTCTGCTGATCAGAAGAAAAACAGGAGAAACGGCAAGCAGGAACGGATAAGTTATGAGGACGGTAATAGGAACCGAAAAACTGTGGAATGTGAGTATGTTAGGAACGGTGAGCGTTCCTATTTTAATGAATTGCCCGTAAAACGGTTCCGTTTTGAAATTAAAAACAAGGAGCTTAACTATGCTGTATAAATAATAAATAAAAAGAAGCTGGCCGGCGCGGTAAAGCAGTCTTTTAAAAAACTGAGACACTGATTTCCTTTCGTACGCTACAAACGTTACGCTTCCTCCAACAAGGACGAATAATAGAACCGCGGAGTGCAAAACGTCGTCGAAGGCGCGGATTATAACAGTCTGGCTTATGTTGGACCAGTCTATAAGGTGAATAAGAATGATACCGATTATGGCGATTCCCTTTATATAAGAAATATAGAGATTTCTTCCTTTGTCTGATATTTGTGGGTTGTTCATCAACTTACTAAAATTATAGTAAAAAATTAAAGAAAACTATGCGTATACGAATAGCTTACCGATCAACTATATAGTTGACCAGTCAGCAGATAAAAAGCACCGTCCACGCGTCGAGAGGTGATCTTATACAAACTAACACTATAGACCGCATAGAAGATGGAGACCGTAGAAGCGTGTAACTTTCACTCTAAAAGAAAGCTCTTCTACTGGATAAAACGGCGCCATCCGCTCTGTTCGGACTTTTTAGGCAATGGTTCCTATACCACAAGATGGTGTTTGCGCAAATCGTGGAGTATTTTGCACGGCTCCACTATTCTTGGATCAACTATCTTGTAAAAAACATTCAATCCCGAACGGCGGGTGTGAACTATGCCGTTATGGCGCAGGAGGGCCAGGTGTTGGGATAGGTTAGCTTTCGGAAGTTTGGTTATGTTTAAAAGATCCTCGACCGACCGCTCGCCGGATTTAAGGATATTGAGGATTTCAAGCCTTTTAGGATTGGCTAAAAGACTGTAAATATGGGAGTTCTTTTGATAAGCCTCCTTGGGAAGAGGAGATTTATTCTTTGATATCTTCTGAACCATTTAGCTATTCTACACTTATTTATCGGAGTTTGCCATAGATAATAGGGCGGATGTTTATCGGTTTCTTTATTGCGAACCTGTATAAATTTCATAAGGGAAACGTGGAAAATACAGTATTAGAAAGGAGTACGGGTTATCCACAGTTTCTATTCACCGGGCCGCGGTATAATAGTTTCATAGTTACGAAATATCTAAAAATATCGGGTTAATTCGTATCACTATCGGAACTAATATGTCAAACAAATGCCAGCGCTAAAGCAGCAAGAAAAACGCCTAAACGGAACACTCCTTTCCGAAAAGAAAAGCCTGCGCGAGGTCTATTTGGACCATGCCGCGACTACTTATGTAGATAGAGCGGTATTTATGGCCATGGCGCCGTATTTCAGCGAATACTTCGGCAACCCTTCTTCTTTATACAGGCTGGGACGAGAGGCTAGAGGCGTTATGGAAAAATCGAGGGCGGAAGTCGCAGAAATACTAGGCGCGGAACCGGACGAGATTGTTTTTACGGGTTCGGGAACAGAAGCGGACAATTTGGCTGTTACGGGAGTGGCAAGGGCTTATAAATCTTCCGGAAAGCACATCATCGTCTCGAGCATCGAACACCACGCCGTATTGGAATCCTCTGAGAAAATGAAGAAGGAGGGCTTTGAAGTTACGATTGTGGGCGTCAACGCAGACGGGACAATTAAGATGGATGAATTAAGGAAATCTTTACGCCAGGATACAACGTTGGTTTCCATAATGTACGCGAACAATGAAATCGGAACGATAGAGCCAATTCGCGAGATTGCTGACTTAATAAAAGATTTCCGGATTAAAAACGGCCGCAATCCCTTTTCAGCTTTACCCGTCTTTCATACGGACGCCTGTCAAGCGGCCGGAGCATTGCCCCTTAACGTCGATAAGCTTGGCATCGACCTTATGACGCTTAACGGCGGTAAGATTTACGGCCCGAAGGGAGTGGGATGTTTGTATCGCCGCAAATGGGTGAAACTCGATCCGCATATAGTCGGCGGCGGCCAAGAAAAAAATATACGTTCAGGGACGGAAAGCGTCGCGCTTATCGTAGGTTTTGCCAAAGCTTTGTCGCTTGCGGTTAGGAACGCAGATAAAGAGAACATGCGGCTTAAGACTATACGGGATTACTTTATAGACCTCCTTATCTCTTCTATTCCCCGCACAACGCTTAATGGACACCCGGATAAGCGGCTTCCGAACAATGTGAATATATCGATATTCGGAATTGAGGGCGAATCTATGGTCCTAGCGCTTGATGCTTTGGGCATTTCCGTCTCTACAGGTTCGGCCTGCGCCGCCAGGTCCTTATTGCCCTCTCATGTTCTGCTGGCAATAGGGCTTTCGCCGGAACTCGCTCACGGGAGTCTGCGCATGACCCTCGGCAGAAAGACAACAAAGGCCGACGTAGACCGCGTTATGAAGGTTTTGCCAGACGTGGTCGAAAAATTAAGAAGAATATCCCCCATTCGGTTATGAAGGACACAAAAGAAAAAAAGAAGAAAACGCCTGACGTGATGGTTTGCGATACCCAAGACGGATGGCTGTACACCGAAACGGTCAAGGATCACTTTTTCCATCCGCGCAACATTCTGCTTGATGATGCCGGATACGAGGCGGACGGCATCGGACTTGTCGGGAGCGCGGCCTGCGGAGATATGATGCTTGTCTGGATAAAAGTTGATCCAAAGACGGAAAAAATCACCGATTGTAAGTGGCGTACGTTCGGATGCGCTTCTGCTATCGCGTCAACCTCAATGATGTCCGTGATGGTCACGGAAAACGGAGGGATGCCGCTTTCCGAAGCCATACATTTGAAACCCCAACATATTCTTGCCCGGCTGGGCGGATTGCCCGAGAGGAAGTTCCACTGCTCGGTTTTGGGGCAGGAGGCTTTGAGAGACGCGATAGAAAACTACTATAGCCGGACATCAGGAAATAAGAAGGAAAAAAATGAACGATAAATCCGGAAAAAATATTTTCATCGTAAAGAAACGCGAGGTGCTCAATCCGGATGTTGTCAGACTGGAGTTTGTTCCCGAGGACGGCGGACCCGTAAAATTCAAAGCCGGGCAGTATATAACCTTGTATTTTTTAGACAGCAGCTTCGGTTGGCAGGGAAAATCATACAGCATCGCCAGCACTCCTGGCGAGGCGGTGTCGGACGGAGGGTTTATTTCGATAATTGTAAGAAAAATCGGCGGATTCTCCGGCGCGCTCCACGAACTGAAAATCGGAGATAAGGTAAAGATCGAAGGGCCGACAGGATATTTCTATCCCTCGCCAAAGGCCGACAGATTGGTTTTTATCGCCGCCGGAATAGGGGTCTCCCCTTTCTGGAGCATTATTAAATCGTTCAAGAGTACCGGCGAACTTAAGAATAAGAAAATTATTCTTCTTTATAGCAATAGAACCAGGGCAAGCGCTGTCTTTTTCGACGAACTTAACGAAATGGCGGTAAATAATGACAATCTTAAAGTAATACACTTTTTGACCAGAAGCGACGGGGAAAACGCAAGCGCTCAGGAACTTCATCGTATAGACGGAGAAGCTCTGACAAAATATACTTCTTCCCCGCCGGAGGATGAGTATCTCATATGCGGCCCTATAGGATTCGTAAATGATATGTGGGGCGCGCTTAAAGAGAAAAAGATTCCGGAAGAAAAAATAATAACAGAAGCGTTTTACTAAAAATCATGTTCAGCGAAATACAAAAAAGAGACGGGAGGGTTGTGAAATTCGATCCCGAAAAGATAACGATCGCAATCAAAAAGGCAGGGGCGGCAACCGGAGAATTTGATGAAAGCGCGGCTAAAAAACTTTCATTGCGCGCGGTTAATCTAGCGGGGCAGATGATCAAAGAAAAAACTCCGACTGTCGAGCAGATACAGGACGTAGTCGAAGACGTTTTGATCTCCTCTCCGTACCACGCGACCGCCAAAGCTTATATCATCTACCGCGAGCAGCATAACGCGATGCGCGAGATCGCCGACCGCGCTAATGTCAGCTTGGTTGATAATTATCTGAAACAACTGGACTGGCAGGTAAATGAAAACAGCAATATGGCTTTTTCGTTGCAGGGGCTGAATAACTACATCTCCTCGGAAATAAGCAAGACATACTGGCTGAACAAGATTTACAGCAAAGAGGTGCGCACCGCGCATCTCAACGGAGATTTTCACATACACGATCTTAATCTTGTAGCGGTTTATTGCGTCGGTTGGGATCTGGCCGATTTGCTGGTTGAAGGCTTCCACGGCGTACCGGGAAAAATAGAAAGCAAGCCGGCTAAGCACCTGAAAACCGCGCTCGGCCAGGTTGTTAATTTCTTTTATACCCTGCAGGGGGAGGCGGCCGGAGCCCAGGCTTTTTCTAACTTCGATACGTTTCTCGCGCCGTTTATAAGATATGACAGCTTAAACTACGCGGAGGTTAAACAGGCTCTGCAGGAATTTTTGTTCAACGTTAACGTCCCGACAAGAGTCGGCTTTCAGACTCCGTTTACTAATATCACCATGGATCTTGTCCCGCCGAAGAACATAGCGAACCAAAACGTGATAATAGGCGGAGTGCCGCAGAAGGAAACTTACAAAGAGTTCCAGAAGGAAATGGATTTATTTAATAAGGCATTCTTGGAGGTAATGCTTGAAGGAGACGCTAAAGGAAGAGTTTTTACCTTTCCGATACCGACTTACAACTTAACCAAGGATTTCAACTGGGATAATCCTAATCTGGAATTGTTGTGGAAAATGACGGCGAAGTACGGTATTCCCTACTTCAGCAACTTTGTTAATTCAGACATGAGTCCTGAGGATGCGAGATCGATGTGCTGCCGGCTCAGACTAGATACTAAACAACTCGAAAAACGCGGCGGAGGGCTGTTTGGTTCCCATCCCCTTACCGGTTCGATCGGCGTAGTGACCATAAACATAGGAAGACTCGGATACCTGGCTAAGGATGAGAATGATTTTTTAAGCAAACTGGAACGGCTTATGGAAACGGCCAAGGAAAGCCTGGAGGTTAAAAGAAAGGTTCTTGAAAGACTTACCGATAGCGGCCTTTATCCGTATACCAGGTTTTATTTGCGCGGAATGAAGGAGCAGTTTGATGAGTATTGGGAAAACCACTATTCCACGATCGGGATTATCGGAATGAATGAAGCGTGCGTTAATTTGCTTGGCAAAGACATAACCGGCAAGGAGTCTCTGGCGTTCGCCGGCCGGGTTATGGATAAAATGAGAAATGAGCTTCTGCGGTTTCAGAAAGAAACCGGCAACAGATACAATCTTGAAGCCACTCCGGGAGAAGGTGCGACTTACAGGCTGGCTAGGTTGGACAAAGAAAAATATCCGGAGGCGGCATGCGCCAATGAATCCGGATGGCGTGCCGGCGCGGAACCGTTTTACACCAATTCCTCGCATCTTCCCGTGGGATTTACCGATGATATTTTCGAGATGCTTGATTTACAGGACGAACTTCAAACGAAATATACCGGCGGAACGGTCGTACATCTTTTCGTAAAAGAAGAGATAAACGATCCGGACGTGGTTAAAAATATTGTTAAGAAAGTTTGCGATAATTATCGTCTCCCCTACTTCACGCTAACACCGACCTTTAGCGTTTGCCCGAACGACGGGTATCTCCCGGGAGAGCAGAAAATCTGTTCAAAGTGCGGTGCGACTACCGAAATTTATTCGCGCATTGTAGGGTATCTGCGCCCGGTATCTCAATGGAATCTAGGAAAAAAAGAGGAGTTCAAACAAAGAAAAACATACAATATCGAAAAGGTAAACGCCCCAGCATGTATATCGGAGGTCTCGAGCGGTGCTCGCTAATCGATTTTCCCGGAAATATTGCAGCCGTGGTTTTTACTCAAGGTTGTAACTTCCGTTGCGGATATTGCCACAACCCGGAACTTGTTTATCCGAGTCTTTTTAAGCCGTCTTTTCCGGAAGAGGAGGTGTTTGGATTTTTGGAAAGCAGGAAGGGCAAGCTGGATGGCCTCGTAATAACAGGCGGGGAACCGACGATGCACGAAGACCTGCCGGACTTTATGGGCAAAGTTAAAGATATGGGATTTAAGGTAAAACTGGACAGCAACGGAACCAACCCCGACATGTTAGAGAAGATAATTAACGCGGGTTTAGCCGATTACATAGCTATGGATATAAAGGGGCCGATGCACGCTTACGAGAACGTGGTTTGTGCGGCAATAGTCCCGGAAAATATCGAGCGAAGCATAAAACTCATTATGGGAGCGAAGGATTACGAGTTCCGGACAACCATAGTCAAGTCCCAGCTGCCCAAGGATTATTTTCCTGGAATCGGCGAGCTTATCCGCGGCGCCAAGCTGTATGCGCTTCAAAAGTTCCTTCCGCCGCCGTCAATGCAGATAAACAACCTATCCTTCTTAAAAGAAAAAAGCTATAGCGACGAGGAATTGCAGGAAATTAAAGCCGTAATGAAAGATTACGTTAAAGAATGCATCATAAGGTGATATAGTTTAGACACAGTTACGCATGTTATAATAAAAACAACATGCGCGAGAAAAAACACGGCCTTAAACGACGTACGTTTTATGCTATACGTTCTCTGTTAAGACGTATTTATCGCAAAGAAACGGAGAGCGGCAACTTATCCGATAAGCCGGAGAGTAATAAAGGCGGAATAAAAGTCGCTTTTATTCATAACGAAAAACGTATTCATACAGGAATGCATACCGGAGCGGCCCAGATCAACCGGCTTATGGCCGAGGCGCTGGCTAAACGCGGCGTCAAGGTGCGTAACTTTTATCCCACCATCCAGCTTTTAGATGCGCCTGTCCATTTGAAAGGAGTCTCTAACGTGCTGTTTTTTTACTCCCTGCTTGAGAAAAAGGACGCGATATTAAAATATGACATTATCCAGGGAACGACCTATACCCCGCTTCCTTTCCTGTCGTTCAATACGCCGGTTATATGCCATTTCGGATCGACTACGCGCGGTTTTGTGGATAATGTTCCGCCAACCAAAGCTCTTCCTTGGCGTGAAAGAGGGGTGTACAGAGAACTCCTTAAACTCAACATAATTCCCGAACTGGATTTAAAAACTTCCCGCCCTATTGAAGACGTTGCGGATATAGAAACGCTTGCGGCTTCGCGCGCTACTGCGTGCATTGCCACATCCAACAGGGTAAAAGAAGAGCTGGTGATGATGGACATACCTCCGAAAAATATACGAGTCATACACAATGCAATAGAGGACTACTGGTTTGAACCCCGGCAAAGGGAAGATGTTTCCAAATCGCCGCATTTGGTCTTTTTGGGCCGTTTGGGAGGAGACGTGTTCACTCTTAAGCTCAAAGGCTTGGATAGGATGGTAAATATTTATCGGAGTTTTCCCGATGTCCCCAAGACTACGATTTGTATGACCAATAACCAGAAGCTTAAAGAGTGGCTTAGAGTTTCTTTCCCCGATCACCATATGTATGTCAATATGAGGAAAGATTTTATACCCGGCGCGCTGGCCCCGCTATACGGAAGCATACTGCTTTTAGTTTCCAGATATGAGGGATTTTCCTTAAGCTTGGTTGAAGGCATGTCCCAGGGGCTTGTCCCCGTTTCTTTTCCCGTAGGGGTCGCTCCGGAGATAATAGAAAACGGAAAAAACGGATTTATCGTTTCCAACGAAAAAGAAGCCGTAGAAAAAATAAGGGAATTATTAACTAATAATGAAAAGAGGTTGTTAATGGCCGAAGAGGCCAAAAAAACTGCCGAACAATTTACTAGCATGCGCATATCCAAAGATTTGTTCCGTTTGTATTACGAGGTTAAATCCGAACGTAAAAGCGCCGGTAAAGAAAATAATAAAAAGGAATTGGTGTTCCGTCTCTAGGGTCAGTCAGGCCTGTTCCGCTACGCAAAGAATCGCGCAGATACATTTATGTGAGATAATTGCAAAGCTTCTTTTCTTTGGCTAAAATTTTCACCATTTATTTAGATTTCTTGCTAACATGTTTTTGATACCATGCTTCGCTTACTACAGCGCCTTTCACTACCTGGCCGTTCCTGCAGGCAACGCGTTCCCCGCAAACTATTCCGTTTAAGTGATCTATTTCGTGCTGGAAAACCCTTGCCTCCCATCCTTTAACGATTTTACGTACGTGTTCTCTGTCTTTTCCGACGTATGAAACCTCTATGTCCTTAGGCCTTTCTATCCAAAACCTAACACCGCTACAACTTAAACACCCCTCCCATCCGCCGACTTTATCCTTCGAGTATTTCAATATCCTGGGATTTATCAGAACGGTCGGAGGGACGGGTTTGCTTTTTTTATTCTTGCTATTCGGAGGAATTTCGATGACCGCAAGCCTTGAGTCGATGCCTATTTGATTTGCAGCTAGGCCGACACCCACGCCGTCTATGAGGCGGAACATCCTTTTTATCAGTTTTTTAAACAGCGGAATCCAAAATCTGACTCTGCTTTTACATTAAAGCCGAATAGGGTTATAGTCGGAGTGTGCGCCAATCTATGCAAGTACTCGTAAATGCCTAATCTATCAACTTTTTACGGCCTCGGAATCGCGCCGGCTATCCTAAATATTCTGGATAAACTTGATTTTAAAGTCCCGACGCCCATTCAGGAAAAATCAATCCCGTCTCTTATGGAAGGCAAGGATCTTGTCGGACTGGCTCAAACCGGAACCGGGAAGACGCTTGCTTTCGGCATTCCGACGATTCAGGCGGCCTTGTCTGGCAAGCGCGGACTTATAATCCTTCCGACCCGCGAATTGGCCGTCCAAGTCGAGGAAACTCTGTCCAAGATCGGATCTTCCCTGGGCGTGCGGACAGCTCTTCTTGTCGGAGGAGACTCTATGTCGCGCCAGTTGCAATCCCTTCGCCGGAATCCGATGATTGTAATCGGCACCCCTGGAAGGATAATCGATCACCTGAAGCGCAAAACTATTGATTTCGCCTCGACCGGTATCCTTGTCGTCGACGAAGCCGACCGCCTACTTGACATGGGATTCGCTCCCCAGCTTAAACAAATCCTGTCCGCCGTTTCCAACAAGCGGCAGACGATGCTTTTTTCGGCGACGATGCCGCAGGAAATCCTTTCCATCGCCAATTCCTACATGCACCTTCCTGTACGGATTGAAATCGCACGTTCGGGAACCGTTACCGAAAACGTGACCCAGGAAATTTTTTTCGTGGAAAAGAGCGACAAGCTTCGTCTGCTCGAAAAACTGCTTTACGAATACAAAGGATCCGTGCTTGTCTTCTCAAGAACGAAGTTCGGCGCGAAAAAAATAACATCTTCCATTCGCGCTCTGGGGCACACCGCCTCGGAGCTCCATTCCGACCGATCCCCGGGCCAGAGAAGAGAAGCCCTTGAGGGATTCAAAAATGGCCGGTATAGGATACTCGTGGCCACCGACATCGCCGCTCGCGGAATCGATGTTAGAAACATCGAGCTTGTTTTGAATTACGATCTGCCAATGAATGCCGAAGATTACGTCCACCGGATAGGCCGGACCGCCCGGGCCGGAGCCAAAGGCCACGCGATCTCATTTGCAACGCCAGACCAGAAACGCGACATACGCGACATCGAACGGCTTATAAAGACTGCTCTGCCTTTTTCCAAGCTTCCGGAATTGCCGCCGGTGCACAGCCTTAGCCGCGAAAAAACGGCTTATCGCGAGTTTACCAGCCCCAAGCCGAGACGCTCGAGGTATTCTTCTCGAGCAAGGCCGGGGTTCAGCCGAACTAATCGGCGAGGAGTGAGAAATCGCTTCAGCGGTTCAAAACCGCGAAGACGGGGATATAGGGACCGGACGAGTCACTGATAAGCCTATGACCAAAAAAGAACTCTCCGCTGGCGTGGTACATAAAACGCCCTCGAACTTGTAGGGCTTATTTAGCTATCAAAACAGAGGACCAAACAACCCGTCTTGGTCAGTTGTTCAGAGTGGATGAGATACCCCGTAACTCTATAACGATGTATCCAATAATAGCCCGTGTTTAACTAGAGGATTCTAGTTCTTTTTTAAGGGCAACTGCAGATTTATACAGGTTTTGCCACTCCCCAACATAATTAACAAGTTCGCCGTCTTTTTGAATCCCATCTTTAATCAACTTTAAAGTTTCTTCAAATCTTTGCCTGATCGACTCATGGGGGTTATTTAGTGCGTCGCTGATATTCTTGAAATTATCGTCTATAACTACAGCCTTTGGGCTTTTGAGATTGATTTTTTCTTCTTCTATCTTTTTATTAGATATATCAATGGCGTTTTGCGCTTCACGGATGGCATCATCCAAAGTTTGATTATTGATGATAAGTTGTTCGAATGAGACGTGGAAAAATTTTCCTCCTATAAGACATGAGAAATCCGACCACGAAAAATCGTTAGTGGTCTGCTGAATCGTTTTATTGCCTGTTCTTAATACTCCTTCAGAAATTAGCCTTGCAAGTTTTGGTGTCTGTTGCGCAGATAGATTCCTGAATTTTTCCAAATCTGTATCAAATGTTTCAATCTTGTCCGCCATTCTCTTTTTGATCCGAGAATAGAGATAGATATTGGAACTCCTGATGCTCGCCAACTCAAATGTTGAAATGCCTCTCATGGGGCCTTCTTTTAAATTATCAATTACAAAGCTAAGGCTCTTGGCGAGAGGATAGAAAATTACCTCGGCAACTTGCCTTTCAAGAATTGTTCTTTCTTTTTTGCGATCCCACCATAAGGCGATAAACGTTGCTATGGCTAACAAGAAAGTTCCGATTGCTGTCAGGGCTTCCCAAGATTTTGCATAAATTCCTACACCAATACTAACAACTATTATTATAAAAATTGCTATACCGTAGATAACGTTCATATTTTATTGCTGCTGCCGGACCTGGACTCGAACCAAGATACCATGCTTCAGAGGCATGTGTCCTACCATTAGACGATCCGGCAAAACTAGGGAGATTTTACCTCTCTATAGACTCTTTTTCAAGCAATTTAAATAATTAGTGCTGTACCGCTAAAAGCTTAATGGTGAAAGTGAGTGTTGAGCCGGCGGGAATCAGGCCGTTGCCGACGGATTGATTTCCGTATGCCAAAGCGGGCGGAATTACGAGTTTCCTCTCCCCTCCCACGCGCATTCCGGCAACGCCTTCATCCCATCCTCTTATTACCTGGCCTGTTCCTAAAACGAAACTGAACGGTTGTCCGTGCAAAGAAGAAGCGTCAAAGACTTTTCCGGTACCGGCTAACGTCCCTACGTAGTCAACGGTGACGGTATCCCCCGCTATCGCTTCAGTGCCAGTCCCGACAGTCATGTCGGTTATTTCAAGTCCGTCGGATAAGGTTGTTTTTTCCATAGTTGATGTTTGGTTGGCTGTTGTGGTCTGTGTTTTATTGGTTGCGGCAGCAGAAGAGCTGTTGGCGGAACCGGGCGGTACCTGCTGACTCACAACTTTGGTGTTTAGCGCCATAAAGGCGATGACCGCCACGACTAATACTACGATTATTATCGCGATAGTTATATTTCTTCTGCTCATCGGCTTGATCTTAATGAATGTTTCCAGAGATACGACTTCCGGTATTTTTTAAAGTTTAACAGAAAAAAGACGATTGGCCAAATAAACCAAAGATCGTTATAATTACCAAATAACGACCTCCCCGAAAAAAAGATTTACATATTTAAACCGTTGTTTTTCTAGGAGCGACGTTAAAAAGGCCGATAATAATAAGCTTTACAGCTTAAATGAAAAAAGTTGCTTTAGGCATTGGAACGATCATGGCCGTTTTAACCATGGCTATTGCTTTGGTTGCCAACGCCCAGGCTTCACCGACCTCTTCCGAAAATATTGTCTCGACCGCGGAAAGGGCTCAGCCGATGGTTTTACAGGTTGGCGCGGCCGGAAGAGTCCTGATAAGAGGCACTGTGGTTTCGGCTTCTGCCGGCTCCCTGAGCATAAACAGCTGGGGCGGAGTTTGGACTATCAATGTTCCTTCAAGTGCCAAAGTTTATCCCGCAGCGGCAAACGACAGCGTTACTGGATTTCAGACCGGTGACTTTGTCGGCGCGGAAGGGACCGTGGACGCAAACGCTTCATGGACGATTAACGCCGGGACAGTAAGAGACTGGACGATGAAGAAGACGGTTAAATCCCAGGAACAACAGAATAGGACTCAGGCTAGACAGCTAATGAACGAGGAGAGGCCGAGGGTTTATGTTGGGACTGCGAGCAGTATCGGCACATCATCTTTGACTCTTACCTCGGAGAACGGAAATATTTACACGGTTAATATTGAAGCGGGCGCAAAGATTTTGAACCGCAATTGGAGTTCGGCTTCAATAAGCAGTATCCAGAGCGGAGATGCCGTGAGGGTATATGGCGTTAATTCTAGCGGAACGATAGCGGCTACCGTAGTGAGAGATATAACGCTAAAATAATTCCGCGGCGTACGATATAAGATCAAAAACCCGCCTTTATATCGGCGGGTTTTTGATAAAAGAATGGATTTTTAACGGACTATGACTACTTATAGGAATAAAGTTGGGAAAACACCGCTAGGCGTTCTGTGTATTCTTTTTGGTTTTTCATCCAATCACCGGCGCATGTGATAAGATTCAATTCCGGCACAGCGCTTTTCGTCGTAAAAAGTTCTTGCACCGAAGCGTCCGTCGCGTTATACGGGTATGTTTTGATAGCGGTAACTTTAAATATAAACGTCTGACCGGTAGCGGTTTTAACGTCTATATTATCTCCCGGCGCAAGCTTGTCTAGGTTATAGAAGACCGCTTCTTTGGTGTTCCAGGTGTCCAGGTGGCCGTCTATAACGGCTGCTCCCGGAGTCCCCGGCCGCGGTCCGTACTTATACCACGCGACATGCACGGCGTCTGAAGGAACACCGAGATTTCCTTTGGCATTCACTCCTACCGGCACAACCGGCGCGTTTACGCCGATTGAGGGGATAATAAGTTTGGAGGGGGCGCCGATTGCGATAGGCGCAGGGACAACACTACCAGCCGGCGTACCGGCACGAAGAATGAGACCGGCAACGGCGCCGCACGCCAAACCTACGACCACAATGCCAATAACTTTCATAAAAATCCGCATTCTTTATATCCTGCCCAATTTTTTCTACGTTTATAATCTTTATTAGTAGACGATCTATTTAGGCAACTCGCCGGTATTCGGCAGACCAGGAACGCTCGTTGTGGTCGTTGTGCTGCCGGAAACAGCCGCTGTCACGGTAATATTGCATGTCGAGGTTGTATTGCCGCTTGCCACCGTTACCGGATACGTTCCGGGTTTGTTGAAGTTCACCGTGAACTGCGATCCATGCGGATTGCTGATTGTAAGTCCGGGGCTTGACCAGGTGTAAGCGCCGTTCCCGCCTGTTGCGGATAATACGAGCGGCTGGTGCGCGGGTACGGTAGTAGTCGGCGCCGAGCATCGTACGGACGATGTGGTCTGCGCTGCGGCAGGGCCGGATCCAAGCGCGAATAAACCTACGGTTGCAGCTATGGAAAAAACAAGCATCGACACTGCAGAAATATTCCAAGAATTCCTTTCTTGCATATATTGCATATGGGGTTGTAACTTGATTTTCACGACCTTTTCAAAGACTACCCGCGAGTTACGACGGAAAGTCCTCTCTAAGGTAGAACGGGATATTAATGAAGATCGGGTGAAGCGTGTTTGCCGATTTAGGGAGGAACTTGAGATAAGTTTTAATATCCGCTAAAATCAGCGGGTTAAGATGGATAAATCATACGATAAATTAAAGAAACTCTCCCAAGAAGGAGGGGTAGTTGAGTATCAAGCGGAGATACCGACGGAAATCATAAATAAAAACATGGAGGCGGCCTTGGACGAAGCCGCCGAAGATTTTGAAATTTCCGGATTCAGGAAAGGAAAGGCTCCTAAAAGCATCGTTCGACAGAATATAAGCGAGTTTAAGCTCTTAGACTCAGCAGCTGATGCTGCTCTTTACGACGCGATAAAAGAGATAATAGATGATGAAAAACTGGAAATTTTAGGAAGCCCGGAGATATATATAACCAAGATAGCCGTAGGCAACCCACTTGAATTTAAAATAAAACTCGCCTTAAATCCGCAAATAACCCTGCCTGATTATAAAAAAATAGGCAAGGAGGTTTCGTTAAAAACCGGAAAAACAGAAGTTTCAGAAAAAGAAATAGACGAAGCCATAGAACAGATCAGGCAGGTATTTGCCGCGCAGGACGGCAATGGAAAAGAAAGCAAACAACTGCCGGAGGTTAACGACGATTTCGTCAAACGGGTCAGTCAGTTAAGTACCGTCGCTGAATTGCGGGCCGAAGTAAAGAAAAGAATTTTCCAGGAAAATGAACTTTATGCCAAGGAGAAAAACCGCGACGAGATAATAAGCGAGATAATAAGGAACACAAAAATCGAGATCCCCGAACTTCTAGTTGATCAGGATCTCCATAACTTGTCCCACGAGCGGGAAGATGAATTGCGGAAAGTCGGAATCACTATGAAGGAATATCTAGAGCAGATGAAAAAGACTGCGGAGGATTTGGAAAAGGAAGATAGAAGAATAATCGAGAATCGGCTGAAGAGTACTCTTGTTCTCCAGGCTGTGCGCAAAAAGGAAAATATCAGCGCGGAACCGAAAGAAGTTGACGAGGAAATTTCCGTTCTTAGGCAGTATTATCCGGAACATAACGAAAAAGCTTTATATAGATCGGCGGAGGCCATAATCGTCCAACGCAAGCTTTTTGCCGTGTTGGAGAACAAAACAGCGGCTGAGAATAAATGATATGAATAGTAAAAGGCCCGTCGCAAGGACAGGCCTTTTACATTGCTCTTAAATTCAACTAAGAATTATCGGCCGCATCGCTTTCCTCCTTCGTATTGTCCTCGGACTCGTTAACCAAGGGTACGTTGCAAGCCGGACAAGTTCCCGCCTCGTTAGAGGTGTGGCCGCATTCTGGACACTTGTACATATTTTATGTGGGATCACCTATAACGACATCGACTAGTGCCGTTTTTTTTCTGTTAAGGTTTCTCCAAAACAGAATTTGCGTTCAATCGGAACGCTTGCTCAAGCGTAACATATTTTATCTACAAAACCAATACGGTTTGCTGCTATAATAATAATTATTAATGCGAAGAGTGGAATATAAATGGATCGTTCTAGCCAATACGACTTTAGGCGTGTTAATGTCGGCGATAAACGGCAGTATTCTTTTGGTGTCGCTGCCAATGGTTTTCAGAGGTCTTAACATAAATCCGGCGACAAGCTCCGGGGAAACCGGAATGTTGCTTTGGATACTGTTAAGCTTCAACATCGCTACGACTGTTTTTCTGGTCGCTTTTGGCCGTCTTTCCGATTCATACGGAAGGGTAAGGCTTTATAATCTCGGTTTCGTGATCTTTACCACGGGATCAATACTGGCTTCTTTCTTCCCGTTGGCCGGAATACCCGGCGAGATTAAATTGATCATTGCCCGTTTCATCCAGGGTATAGGGGGAGCATTTTTATTTGCCAATAGCGCGGCCATTTTAACCGACGCGTTTCCGCCGGAAGAGAGAGGGTTGGCTCTGGGATTAAACCAGGTTGCGGGTATAGGAGGAGGAGCGCTCGGCTTGGTTATCGGAGGACTTCTTTCTCCTTTTAACTGGCAGATGATATTTCTAGTAAGCGTACCCTTCGGGATTTTAGGAAGCATCTGGGCTTATCTTATGTTAAAAGAGACATCTAGTCCCGTTGGAACGAAAAAGATAGACGTTTTAGGAAACCTCACTTTCGGTTTAGGCCTCTTGGGAATTCTTTTGGCTTTGACTTACGGCATTCTGCCATATAAAGGAGCTCAAACGGGGTGGGGCAATCCGTTCGTTTTAGCCGCACTAATCGGAGGAGCGGCTCTTCTGCTGCTCTTTATTCCGATAGAGAACAAGGTTAAAGACCCTATGTTCAATCTTAAGCTTTTTAATATCCGGGCCTTTGCCGCCGGAAACGCAGCGGGGTTTCTTTCCTCGGTAGCGCGCGGAGGGCTTCAATTGCTCATTATCTTATGGCTGCAGGGCGTTTGGCTTCCCCTACACGGCGTTTCTTTTTCTTTGGTCCCCTTACGGGCTGGAATAGATACTTTGCCGCAGATCGCGGGTTTTTTCATCGCCGGACCGGCAAGCGGATGGCTGTCTGATAAGTATGGCGCAAGATGGCTTGGATTTATGGGCATGGTGACGAGCGCGGTTGGATTTATGCTCCTTGCCAGGCTTCCGGTTGATTTCGGTTACTGGAGTTTCGCTGCGGATATATTCGTTGTTGGCATAGGACAGGGTCTTTTTGCCGCACCAAATACCGCTGCGATAATGAATTCGGTTCCGGAAAAATACCGCGGGGCGGCATCAGGCATGCGTTCTACCTTGCAGAACGACGGGATGGCGATAAGCATAGGGCTGTTTTTTACGATAGTGATTACCGGACTTTCATATTCCCTGCCGACGGCGATTAATCAAGCTTTGACTGAAAACGGAATAAATGGAACGGCGGCGCAGGCAATATCCAAAATATCTCCCGAAGCGCTGGTTTTTGCCAGTCTCATAGGATATAACCCGGCGAAACAGACAGTACCAGCCGAAGACTTGAAAAATATTGCCGCCGGCAAGAGAAACGCCGTATCAGGAGACAGGTTTTTTCCCTCCGTTATGGCGAAGCCGTTTTCCAAATCTTTAGAGAAAGCTTTTTGGTTTTCCGCTATTTTGTCCGCGCTCGCGGCTATATTTTCTCTTCTGCGCGGAAAAATGTATGTATGGGAGAAGGAAAATAAACCTTAAACGCTATTTCATCTTCTGTGCGTTCTTCTTGTCGAGATCCGTCAAATATAGTTTGCGTATTCTAATGCTATGCGGAGTTGCTTCCACCAGCTCATCATCGCCTATATAGTCCAAGGCGTATTCCAAGGTAAGTTTGATCGGAGTTTCTATCTGGTCCTGTAATCCTTCGTTTTTCGCGCGGAAATTAGTTAACTCTCTGGTACGGCAGACATGGACATTTACATCTTCCGGTCTGGCGTTTTCTCCGACGACCATTCCTTCGTAGACATGAATCCCCGCTCCCAAGAAAAGTTTTCCCCTTCCCTGCGCAGTGACCAAACCATAGTTATTGGTTAAGCCGGCTTCAGTAGCGACAATCGAACCGTGTGTTGATTCAGGCAAATTTCCCTTGTATTCTTCGTACCCGGAGAACAATGAATTCATTATGCCGGTTCCCTTTGTCGCCGTAAGAAAACCGTTCCTTATTCCAATCAATCCCCTTGTGGGTATCGAGAAATCCATAAAAACACTTCCGTTTTCCACCCGCATATTTTTCATCGTACCCAGTCTCTTGCCCATCATTTCTATAACGGCTCCGGAATAATCTTCCGGCACTTCTATGGAAACAAGTTCTATCGGTTCGAGCTTCTTGCCGTCATCGGATGTTTTAAAAATAACCTGGGGCTTGGAAACTTCGAGTTCATAACCTTCGCGGCGCATTTTTTCGATAAGTATCGAGAGGTGCAGCTCGCCTCTTCCAGAAACTATCCAGTGGTCGCTTGTGTTTGTCGGCTCGACGGACAATGCCACGTCTGTTTCCAGTTCTTTCTCTAAACGATCCTTAAGATTACGGGATGTTATAAGTTTGCCTTCTTTTCCCCTAAAAGGGGACGTATTTACGCCCATGACCATTTTTATGGTCGGTTCGTCTATCTTTATTGTGGGAAGGGCTCTGGGGTTTTCGGGATCAGTTATGGTTTCCCCTATCGTTATATCGCTTATTCCGGCGATTGCCGCGATGTCCCCGGACTTAATTTCATTTGTATCCACCCTATTCAAGCCGTCAAAAACCATAATCGAACTTAACTGGGCTTTCTTAATTTCACCCGAACGATTTATATAAGCAACGCCCATTCCCTTTTTAAGCGTGCCGGAATAAAGCCTGCCGATTCCTATCTTGCCTTTAAAGTTATCGTAAGCCAGGCTGACGGTCAGCATCTGAAGCGGCGCGGCTTCATCGATCTTCGGCGCGGGTATGTGTTTTATAATCTCGTCGAAGATAGGAGTTATATTCGCCATTTCCCCGAGATTTTTAGTCAGCCCGGCCTTGCCCTGTACGGCTGAAGCGTAAACTACGGGGAATTCTATCTGCTCTTCATTTGCTCCTAGTTCAAAAAACAAATCGTAGGTCGCGTCCAGCGCCCATTCCGGCCTGGCATCCGGCTTGTCTATCTTGCTTATTACCACAACAATGCGATGGCCGGCTTCTATCGCTTTCTTTAAAACGAACTTAGTCTGCGGCATAGGCCCTTCTTTGGCGTCTATAAGGAGAAGCACCCCGTCCACCATGCGCATAATGCGTTCGACCTCGCCGCCGAAATCCGCGTGTCCAGGAGTATCTACAATGTTTATTTTGACGCCGTTGTACATAACCGCAGCATTTTTTGAGAAAATAGTTATCCCTCTTTCGCGTTCCAGTTCGTTGCTATCCATAATAAGCTCCTGAGGCATGTCTATCTTTACCTTGAAATTCGAAGACTGCTTTAATAAAGCATCAACCAAAGTGGTTTTGCCGTGATCAACATGCGCTATAATAGCTATATTCCTTATCTGCATATTTTTCGCAATCCAACAAAAGCCCGCAAGAGGCTTTTGTCGTAACTTTGCTGAACATAAATAACGTACGCTAGAAACCGAAAATTATCAACATAAAACGGCAGGCAATAACCGGGATTCTGTCTTGGACAGCAATCTGTCTGGCCTATCGATCACTCTCAAGGTCTTGCGGCACTCCCTAATCATCTTGTTGATGACGGGCGCGGCCTTGCACTTCATAAGGATTTAGCCGTTTCACCCCCTATATTTCTATAAGAGTTCACCCTTCCATCTTGCGATGGGCTGGGGTGCCTACAACCTTTCAGTTATAGGCGTCGCTGTTCGCACCTCTATCCTTGCGGACGCCAGCTTTTAACTGGTATGTTTCTCCTGAATTAGAGAAAGTGTCCCGAGTTTCCTCTCCCAAACCCTTCAAATCGGGCTGTAAGCCCAAATCTTTTGAGTTTAAGAGTAGCTGTCTTGCCTACCGTGCGGCATATATATAACATATTTTTTACTTTTTGGCAACACTATGTGCTCGGCGACTATCCCTTGAACGCAAGTAATTAAACATATTCTACTATGGATAGATATGTTTATGCGAACTTACGCACACTAAATAAGAATGCCGTCAAGCGCCTGGTTGACTAATTTGTCCGCTTCCCTGTTTTTTTCACGGAGGACATGGAAAAACTCGACTTTTTTAAACTCCTGTTTTGTGTTCCAGATTTCTATAAACAACGGCCACAGGGATTCTTCTTTGAGCTTATACTGTCCGGTCAGCTGTTTATAGACCAACTCGCTGTCCATATTCATTTCCAACTCGGTTTCACCGGATTTCTCCTTGCCTAAAAGTTGTTTCGCTTTTTTAAGCGCGAATATTACAGCTTTATATTCAGCTATATTGTTGGTAGCTATTCCGATAAGCTCGCCGTATTTTTTATTTCCTATGACCGCGCCTATTGCGGCCCTCCCTGGATTTCCCCGCGATCCGCCATCCGTATAAATTAACATTTTACCCATATTATTTAGCTCTATTCTTCTTCATAACCGCTTCCAATCCCGCCATTTTTTCTCCGGCGAGAAATTCAAGCATCGCTCCTCCGCCGGTGGAAAGAAAGATATTCGGCTTCGGATGCTGGATTTGGTTTTTAAGACTGAGCGCGGAAACGGTTTCTCCTCCGCCTATGACTGCGCTGGATTTCCTGTTGCTGAAAACTGCTTTTGCCATTGCTTGAGTTCCAGCGGCAAATTGTTTTTTCTCAAACATTCCCATCGGTCCGTTCCAGATTATAAACCTGGCTGATTTCAGATAAAAGGAATAAAGCTTTATTGTCTGGGGTCCTATATCGAGTATCTTGTTATCGTCCCAAATAAAATCAGTCGGTATCGCCAGCTTTTTGTTTTTGAGAAGCCGTCTCGCAACCTGAAGCATATCCGGCTCGTAAAGAGAGTCTTTAATGTCCATTCCTCTGGATTTAAGAAACGTATTCGCTGCCGCTCCGCCAACCATAACCAAGTCCGCCCTTTTAATAAGGCTTTTTATCACTCCGACTTTATCCTTGGCTTTGGCGCCGCCGATAAGGAGGACAAATGGAGATTTTGGTTTTTTAAACGCCAAGGAAAGATTTTTAACCTCCTCCTTGAGAAGGTTTCCTGGTTTCGAGGGAATAAACCTGGTTATCGCCGCCAAAGACGCGTCCGCTCTGTGGCTGGTAGCGAAATCGTCGCTTATAAACTCAGTGCCTAATTTTGATAAACGCCGCGCCAGGACGAGGTTGTTCTCGGTCTCTCCTTTTAAAAATCTTACGTTTTCCAAAAGAAAAATTTTTTCCTTCGAAGAGTTTCTTATGATATCCGCAGCCTTATCGAGATCGGAGTTGTCCAAAAACAACACCTTTTTGCCGATGGCCTTGGAAAGAAGCGGAGCAAAGGATTTTAGGGACAGGGAATTTTCTACTCCATCCGGACGGCCGCGATGGCTTAAGACCACAATCTTGTTATTTTTCCCGTTTATTTTTTTTATTTCCTCTACGGCGGCGTTGAACCTTAGGGATTTACCTATCGGTTTTTCCTTAATATCCAAATTCAGTCTTATTAAAGTCGTCGAATCCATGCATTAATTATAATCCGCGTATGGATAAATAAAACCCCCCGCCTTGCGGCAGGGGTAATCTTGGAAGTGGCACTCCTAAATCGATATCGTCGTTCAGGACTGCTGACACTCACTCAAGCAATACGATACGCTTTATTTATAAGATTGTCAAGAAAAGAAAGTCCCCGCGGGAGAGCGCGGGGACACTGGTCGATGTCGCTTGGAGAAGTTGCTCACAAGGATAGTTTTGTTGGAAGGCTGCACAGCATCCGTTGTCCGTCTATAAAGACGAACATGACGGGCGGGTACGTCCTTCCGGAGCTGGAGACAGCCCCGGTTGGCAGTGCCGTGCGGCACTTCGAGCAAACGCCTCCCTCTTGGACAACTTCCCGGCGGCAGAAGGGACAGGCCATCTTCGGCGGATTCTTCGGAAGAAACGATCTAGACACTCCTCTATTCCTCCAGGGGTGCAAGACTTATAGTGTTTAAACCACAAAAAACTAATTTATGCAATTATCTTTCCACAAATCCAATTATTGCGTTTAGAAGATTAGGGCTTTCTTTGGTTTCAAGCATATTTGTTCCGTGGCCGGCGGTTTTATATA
The DNA here is from genome assembly GCA_021839365.1 of bacterium. GTDB lineage: Bacteria > Patescibacteriota > Minisyncoccia > UBA6257 > Colwellbacteraceae > JACWAO01. The sequence goes on from JAKCBB010000001.1 coordinate 24,854, forward strand.
TTATCTTATCTTTATAAACTTCTCCCGGGAGACGGCTTATGATTTCCGTCACCTGTCTGGGATTTTCTAAGTCATCCTCGCTTGATACAAACAACACTTCGTCTTCTACGGGAACTTTAAGGGCAAACGGCGTTGTTTCTACGCCCCGGTAATCTACTCCCGGAGATAAAAATATTCCCGTTTTGTATTCGGCGTGCAAGGACAGATATTGCAAAGCGAGGTTGGCTCCGATAGAGGCGCCTATGATCGTTCCCTTGCCATTTTTATCTCCTCTTTTCTGTAGGAAATTATCCGCAGCTTCCACGTCGTTGATACTCGACCGGTGCTCGGAGTCCGAAAATTTTAAATATCCGTCCGGCCCATCGCTCGATTCTCCGTGTCCGCGGAGATCAACGGCTATTCCAGAATACCCTTTCGATGCCATTTTTCCGGCTAAGGTCATCCATGATTCTTTTGTGGCGGGCATCATGTGAAGATAAAGAACCCATCCTTTAGGTTTGTCTGCCCGGAAATATAAACCCGATATTTCTTTTCCGTCTTTGGTTTTAATCCAAACCTTCTCCATGCTTATCCGCGGATTTTATTACACGAGCGAATACAGGCGGTTTAAGGCTGGCTCCTCCTACGAGTACGCCGTCTATTTCCTCTTTTTCCATGAAAGATTCTATATTTTTTTCATCAACCGAACCGCCGTACAAAACTTTTATTTTTTCGTACTTAACCTGTTTATCAATGCGCTCTTTTATTTTTTTTGAAATTTCCGCCGCGTTTTCCGGATTTTCCGCGTCTCCTGTTCCTATGGCCCAGATCGGCTCGTAAGCTACGATAAGGTTGGACAAATTGTCCTCACGGGATAATTCTTTGAGATCCGCCGCGAGTTGCTTGTTTATAAAATTCATAGGATTGTCGGTTTTTTCCTTATTGCCGACGCATAAAACAACCTTGAATCCGTATCGTAGGGAGGCAAGGAGCTTTTGGTTGATAAGCGGGTCGCTTTCCTTAAGATAATTACGCCTTTCAGAATGACCCACGATTACATAGCTGACTCCGAGTTCTTTGAGCTGAGCTAAATTCACCTCGCCGGTATAAGCTCCTCCCTCGTTCCAGAATACGTCCTGGGCGCATAACTTGGCGGAGACGAGTTCTTTTCTCACTTCTGACAGATAAACGAAAGGCGGGGATATGACGGTTTCCGCCGCTGGAAACGATGAGGCTGATTTTTCTGTTTCGTTCGCGAGTTTCAACGCCGATTGAAGCGAGTTAGGATTACTTTTCCAGTTTGCTATTACGATTTTCATTTTTGTAATGATACCACACAAATAATCCCGCGCCTAAGACAATAACCAGCATGATCGTCGCGTTAAATCTGTCAAAGACCGGCTGCAGCTTGTTCCATTTATCGCCAAGCACCCAT
>JAKCBB010000001.1:26277-36313 GCA_021839365.1 bacterium
TCGATTGTAGAGAGCTTAGTATTACGAATTTCACCTTATTCATCTTGAACATCCCGGCCGGGAAAGAAATGAAAGTTCGTACGACGGGGACGAGTTGGCCGAAAAACACGGAAAATTCCCCATATTTTTTAAACCATCTGTCAGCTATTTTATAGGTCGGTTTTTCGTGCAAATGATGATCTATTTTCCCGGCTATCGAATACGACGTTATCGCTCCGGCTATATTACCGATAAATCCGGCGAATATTACCCACCAGACAATTAAATATCCTTTATTAGCCAGGAATCCGGCAAAAGGCATGATTATCTCCGATGGAACAGGAATGTTAGCCGTTTCAAAAAACATCAGAACCGCTATGCCTAAGTATCTATAAGAATATACCGCATTGGAAAAAACCGAAGAAACGCTATCCAGTGAATGCATGGAGATATTTTAAAACTTATACGAAGAATTATCCATTAGCCGAAGTATTGGTGCTTCCGGCCATCCTATTCAAGTAATACCAGTTCATAAGGTCCCTAAATATAGGAGTCGCATTCAAGGTGCTTTCAGTGGCGTTTTCCACCAGCACCATGATTATAATCTGGGGATCATGCACGGGAGCATATCCTACGTACAGCGCGTTAACTTTTTTATTCCAGTCTGTTTGCGCGCTTCCGCTTTTTCCAGCGGTTTGTATCGGCAGATCGTGTAAAATATAAGCTGTGCCATACGGCTTACTGACTACGTCCTGCATCCCCTGCTGTACAAGCTTGAATTCGGAGTTAAGCGAGGTCAAATTCAGTATCTCTTTCGGCAGCTCGTTCAAGCTCAAATGCGGTTGATAAACTATTCCTCCGTCTGCGATGGCCGATATGGTGTCAATTAACTGCAATGGAGTAACCAGCAACCCTCCTTGGCCTATGGAAACGTTATAAGTGTCCCCGACTAGCCACGGCCGGCCGCTTTTTTTCTGAAACGTCTGCGGATTCGGCAAGCTGCCCGAGGCTTCTCCGTACATATCTATTCCTGTCGGCCGGCCGAGACCGAATTTTTTCCACCAGCCGATTATATTTTGTATTCCCAAACCAGGTTGACTTCCGAATCCTCCTCCAACTTCATAGAAAAAGACATCGCTGGATTTGGCCAGCGCCGAAAAAACATCAACCAATCCCTGATACTGCCAGTCCATGTATTTGGTCGGGTGAGACGGATCAAAGGGGTTCGGCACGAGGAGGTATCCGGGAGAAAAAATAGTAGTGGAAGGCGTTATAACTCCAGCCGTCAATCCGGCAGTTGCCATTAAAGGCTTGATTGTGGAGCCGGGGCTGTATGTTCCGGAAACGACCCTGTTAAAAAGCGGATTATTAGAGTTAACGAGGGCGGGGCCCAAATTGTTGGCGTCATATGTCGGGAAGCTTATCATTGATAAAACTTGGCCGTTTCGCGGATCCACAGCCAGCTCCAAACCGGAGGTTTTGCCCATCTGCCGCAATCGGGCGGACATATCCTGATAAGCAAATTGCTGAAATGGCCCGTCTATCGTTGTTTGCAGGTTTTGTCCCATCTTCGGATTTATGGTGGATGTTGCCTGGGGTTTGCCGACGGCGTTATGGGAAATAACGGTTGCTCCGTTAACTCCCTGAAGAAGATTGTTGTAATACGCTTCCAATCCGGCGCGGCCTTTAAGCTCGTTGTCCGCAGAGCTGTAACCGACGTAGCCCACAACGGTGGAAAAGGCCGGACTCTGATAGTCCAGTTTATAATCGTTTTCAACCTGGAGAGAATTCAAATCCAGGCTTTGTATGGCTATTGATTGGTCTCTCGTAATGTCGCGGGCCACGACGACTCCGTTCATGCTTGTCAGATTTGCCTGCGCGAGTATGTTATCGAAATCGCTCGGCTGCATTCCCAGGATGTTTTGTAAAGCCGAGGCAACCCGTGTTTCTTCTCCATTTCTTACCATTTCGCTTATATTGACAAAAACGCTGAAAATCGGCTGATTGCTCGTAAGCGGCGTTCCAAACCGATCCGTTATTACGCCACGCGGGGCTATTATCGGTATTTCCTCGTTGATGTTGGCTAAAGCTCTTTTCGCGAACAAATCGTGCTGAATCACGGAGAGATAAAAAATCCTGGAAGCAAAAATAATAATAAGAAGCAAAACCACGCCGAAAACCGCCTTAAAGGCAAACGGATTTAAAGGAAGTTCCTTGGTTTCCAAGTCTCCGGCCTTGGCATCGGCGACTATGTCGTCAAGCGATATCCTATTATCAATTAATTTTCTTCTTCGCATAAAAAACGGAGGCTAAGCCGAAAAATATTATTCCTATTATCAAGTCCAATCCCATTTCCCTCAAGGCGGCGTTCCACTCCAAGCCAAAAAGTTCTAGATTTACCGCAAATCCCGAAACCGCTACGGCTATTAAAAAATTAACGGGGCGCTTCCACGGCAGATAGTCGGAGAGAATCATGCCAAATGCGGCTGAAGCGGTAAAAAGAGCCAGGCGCCAATCAATCCCCGGTGTGAATTTAAGAATAGCGGCAGCGATAATCAGCCAGGCAATTCTTCTTATCCAGCGCTTTTCATAGGCGCTCATTGCAAGAACCGCGAGCAGCGTCAAATCCGGTTTGACATAATAAATAAACGGGATGCTCGTGAGTTGAAATATCCCGAGAATAATTATCGCAAATATTTCAAGGATGGATGATAGAAACATCGCGTAAGTTTTCCAATTTGAACGGCGCCTGAAGCACCGCGTGTTTATACGGCGTTCCTGCATCGTTTACAATGGATTGCACGATCCCGACCTCCAAACCGTATGGGAAACCGCGGCTAGCCGTTACCACCACGTCTCCGGCATTAACCGGTAAATTGTTCGGAATAAGGGTAACATCCAGCTCTATCCCTCCCTTAAACAGCGAATTTACCTGCTGGGTTCCTATTCTTACCGACATTTCCCATCCAGGGTTAAAGATGGTTTCCGCAACGCTTTCACTAGGCGATACGCTCGTTATTTTTCCGATCAAAATATCGCTTCCATAGGTTACGACATCTCCAACGTCTATTCCTTGATTTTCTCCGGCGGCCAGAACGATATATTGGCTGTTATTAAATGGATAGCTGGAATATACCTTTACGGTGCTGGTCGGCATTATGCTTTGATCGAAAATCTGAGCTTTAAGTTCCGCGTTTTCTTGTTCCAGCTCGGCTATTTGGGCTTTAAGATTCGCCTCAGGCGTTATCAGATCGACTAATTTTTGAGCAGTAAAAGAGGCGGTAAATTTTCCGGAGAAATACCATTTTCCAAAAACGACGATGGCTAAAACGAGTATAAGGATAAACGTAATCCATGGTTTCTTGCGCGTAGTTTTCTGCATGGGGGGATAATTTATATAGAAGACGGGTTCTGCGACCGTGCGCGTGTGTCAACCGATTACAGATTTACCTGTATCGGCCTCTGCTGGTTGGAAAGCACGGAATCATACCCCGGCATGTTTTCAAGAATTATGCCTAATCCACGGACAACAGAGGTAAGAGGATCGTCTACCACAGTGGTCTTAACCGTAACTTCCTTTTCTATAAACTTGTCCAGTCCCCGTAACAGACTTCCGCCCCCGGCGAGATAAATGCCGCGCGTAAGCATATCTCCGACCAGCTCCGGCGGAGTTGTTTCTATGAGCGCTTTAGTCTCTTCGATAATCGACTTCAACGACCGGTGTATGGCGGTCCGGATATGGGTATTTTTTACCAATATTTCTCTTGGAAGGCCCGTAGCCATATCTCTTCCTCTTACAAGCATCTCCAGTTTTTCCTCCACGCCTATGGCTGATCCTATGTTTATTTTAAGCTCTTCAGCCGTCGGCTCGCCAATAAGAAGTTTGAATTCTTCCTTGACAAATCTGGAGATGTCATCGTTAAATTTCTGCCCCGCAACCTTCAGGCTCTTTGAAATAACGGCGCCTCCGACGGAAATAATGGATATCTCGGTCGTGCCTCCACCGATATTAATGATCATATTGGTCGTGGCTTCTTCGACTGGAAGCCTGGCGCCTATCGCCGTAGCTATGGGTTCCTCCACCAAAAACACCTTTCCCGCGCCAGCAGCTATCGTCACGTCCTCGACAGATTTTCTTTCAACCTCGGTCAGATTGGTTGGTATGGCTACAAGGGCCGTCTTATACCTGGACCAAAAGCTCTGATTTTTTATCCTATGCAGAAAATAACGCAAAATCTCCTGGGTAGTCTCAAAATCAGATATAACCCCATTCATTAAGGGTTTAATAGTAGTAATGTGCGCTGGTGTTCGGTCGAGCATTTTTTTCGCCTCTTCCCCGACCGCAAGTATCTGTCCCGTACGATTGTTTAAGGAAACCAGAGTCGGTTCCTGAATGACTATCCCCCTTCCTTCAAGATAAAGTAATGTATTGGCTGTTCCTAAATCGATTCCGATATTCTTATAAAAGTTGTCCAAGAGACCCATAGCTTATTAATTTTGATTTGCTTTCGCTTCTTTTCCTTACCTCGACTTTGTCTTTAGTTTTGTCGCTTACTACCAACCTCCACGGGATTCCTATGAGATCCGCGTCAGCGAATTTTTCTCCGGCGGTAGCATCCCTGTCATCATAGAGAACCTCCGCTCCCGATTTTATCAGTTTTTCATAGAGAGCTCGTCCTTTTCCTTTCTTCAGCTCTACGATATGAAATTTGAAAGGAGCAACCGCCTCCGGCCAAATTATTCCCCTTTCATCGTGTGAAACTTCGACAATCGTGCCCATAAGACGGTTTAATCCTATGCCGTAACATCCCATAAAAATTTCGTTTTCTACGCCGTTAGCACCCGCAAATTTTAAGCCAAACGCGGATGAAAATCTAGTCTTTAAAGGAAAGATGTTACCGACTTCTATGGCTTTTTCTTCCCTTAAGTTTTTATTTCCGCATTCAGGGCAGGCGCCGTGAACGTCTTCGATAATCTCGCGGTTTACCGCCAAACGGCATTTGTCGCAGACATATATCGCGTCCTCTCCGGCATTGGTCAGAGTTTGAAACTCATGCGAGTACTTGGAAAATGTTCCGCCAGAAGCATAAGTAAGATAGGTTTGTCTTCCTATTCCGACAGCGCGAAAAATTTTTGCGTAAGATTTTTTGACTTTTTCGTAATACTTTTCTAGTTCCTTGGGGTCCGCGTCGAAAGAATATAAATCTTTCATTAAAAACTCCCGTCCGCGCAACAAACCGGATTTTGACCTTTTCTCGTCGCGAAACTTGTTTTGTATCTGAAAAATGCGGACAGGAAGGTCTTTATAGGAAGAAACGAATTTGCCGACAAGAGGAGAAACTATTTCCTCATGCGTCGGTCCGAGGACATAATCAGTCTTGGTAAAAAAACTCTGGAATTTGAACAAGGTGTCGTATGCGTCATAACGGCCGGTTGTCTCCCAGTTTTTTTTCGGTTGGAGAGTTGGCATGGATATTTCCTCTCCGCCTAAGGCGACCATTTCACGCCTTATTATTTCCTCTATCTTTTTTATTACCTTCCACCCGAGAGGCAGGAATGTGTAAACTCCGGCCATAGTTTTATCCACGTAGCCGGCCCTTATCAAGAGCTTGGCGTTAGTCGATTCCTCCTCCCGCGGATCTTCTTTCTGCGTCTTGGTAAATAGCTTAGACTGAAGCATTTAGTATAAATGTATAACATCCTTGAGAGTAATGGCAACTATAAGGGCGAAAAGAAGGATAAATCCTATAGTATTGGCTACCGCCTCCACTTTATAAGTCGCGCCTTTCCTAAATAATTTCCCTATTCCCAAAAAAAGTATTCTCCCGCCGTCTAAGGCCGGAAACGGAATTATGTTTATCGCGGTCAGATTGACGGAGATGAGCGCCAAAAGCTGAAGAACATAAACCGCCCCCATTTTGGTTGTAAGAGAAAGCATATTATATATCCCTACAGGCCCGACAACGTCGTTCACGACTCCGTAATGTCCGGCGAACAACCCAGTAAATATCCGGTAAACAGTATAGAAAATAAGGCCGAAAATTCCCGCGGCGGCTTTTATCGCGTTGGACATTGCCGCGAATATCCCCTCTTTAGGAAGTCCTCCGTCGGTGATATATACGCCTATTTTCCCATTCCGCGGAGTCAGATGAAGAGTTTTTTCTCCGGCATTGGTCAAAACCCTTACCGCAACGCTCGTACTTGTGCTTTCCGATACGTATTTCACGAAATTGCCGGCTTGGGTAAATCCAAGTATCTCGTCTCCGGCCCGCAACCCCGCTTTGGCGGCCGGGCTTCCGCTAATGACACCGGTAACAATAACGATTTGAGGCATGCCTATCATAAAAACGCCTACAAGCGCCAGCCAGCCTATTACGAAATTCATCGTTACTCCGGCGAGGAGCACGATTATCTTTTTATACGCCGGCTGGAAGAGAAAACTTTTCTTTTTTTCCTCCTCACTCACATTATCTTCCGCGGTTTCTTCTCCGTGTATTTTGACAAATCCCCCAAAGGGAAAAAGGTTGACGCTATAAACCGTATCCCCTTTTTTCTTTCCCCAAATTCTCGGCGGAAAACCAAATCCGAATTCGTCTACCTGCATTCCGCAGAGTTTAGCCGCAACAAAATGCCCGAGCTCGTGACTCAGCACTAAAACTACTATAAAGGCCAATGCCAGAAGAGCGGTTATCATAAATCCTTAATTTTATTACCAACAAGTCCATCTATTTCTTCATTAAACTTGTCTACTTCTTTTTGCAGATCTTCCTTGGCTTTGAATTTGACGTTTTCATCGGTCTCTTTGGAGATCTTTTTGTTAATTTCATCCCGCGCCATCCTCATTTTTATTTTTGCTTCTTCGGCCGTGCGACTTATCCCTTTCTGGAGTTCTTTCTTTCTTTCCTCGGTAAGCTCGGGGAATTTGACCCTGACCCCATTAGCCTCGCCGCTCACGCCAAGACCGAGATTGGCGGATTCTATCGCCTTAACCATCGTCGGAACGACGCTCTTATCCCAGACGCTTATAAAAATATCCCGCGGCGGCTCTATTCCTATGGAACCAAGCTGGTTTATCGCAAGCATGCTCCCCGAGTATTCAACCTTGACTCCTTCCACAAGTTTCGCGCTCGGGCGATTGGTCCTGAATCCCAGAAGCTCCTCACGGAACCATTCCAAAATACTCCTCGTTTTTTCACTGAATTCTTTTTGATAATCCATGTTAGTTAAAAATTATTCGCCATGGCTTCCAGTTGAAGCCTCTTATTTAGAGTATAATCCATAATTTTAGTCATTGTCTCGGTTATCGCTCCAAGCGCGCGGAACGATTCGGCGCTTTCCGCGGATCTCAAAACAGCAAGGAGCGCCTCTAGAAACTCCGGCACATCGGCATTTTCCTCCTTAAGCATGCCGCGTATCATAGCTTGGCGCTTGGCTGGATTTTTAATAAAAGATTCCGCAAAAGAGTACAACTCTTTTTCTTTTTCCATCTTTAGAGCCAATCCCGGTTTGCCGAAGGATTTTTCTGCCAGTTCCTCGGCCCTGCTTTTTTTGATTCCCTTTTCTTTTTCCAGCCATTCAGCCGTTTCTTTTCGCGGAACTTTTTTGAAATAAACGGACTGGGTTCTGGATTTTATCGTGCGCAGGACAGATTCCGGGCTTCCGGCAACCAGTATTATCAGACCGTTTTCCGGCGGTTCTTCGGTTATTTTCAACACGGCGTCTCCGGCGCGATCGCTGAAGGTTTCCGCTTCGTCTATTATCACCAGCCTTCTTCTGCTTTTAAGAGGTTTTTCTGAGAGAAAATGCCGTATTTCCCTAACCTGATCAATGCCGATGTTTTCTTTTCCCGTTTTCTTAATGACAAGAGTCTCGCTTAAAACCCTGTCTTCCGGCGGGAGATCGAATTCTCCGTTTTCCAGATAATTTCCAAGTGATCTGGCAAAAGAAAACTTGCCGATTCCTTTTTCTCCAACAAAAAGATAGGCATGAAAAAGAGAATTATCATCCGCCAGCCTCTTAAAACTTTTTATTAATTTATCGTGTCCCAATAACACTATTTTTTGTTTAACAAAGTGCGCTGATAAACATCAAGGTGGTCAAGAATTATTCCGGTTCCTTTAGCCACGCAAAGTATCGAATCATCAGCAACGTAAACAGGAACTCCTAAAAACCTCTTAAAGAACTCATCTATGTTGCGCAGGCCAGCGCTTCCTCCCGAGAGTATTATGCCTTTTTCCATCACATCCGCGACCAGCTCCGGCGGAGTCTGGTTAAAAACCTCTTGTACCGAGGCAGCGATATCCATTAGATGCGGATTCAGGGCTTCGGCTATCTCGTTTGAGGAAATCGTCAAGTCTTTAGGAAGTCCGGAAACTAGATCCCTTCCCCTGAACTCCACTTCTATTCCGTTTTTAACCGGCAGCGCCGAACCGGCGGAGATTTTTATGGTTTCAGCAGTCTGTTCGCCGATTATAATCGAATACTTTTTCTTTATGTAGTTTATTATCGCCTCGTCGAATTTATTGCCCGCTACTCTTAAAGACGACCAGCAAACCACGCTGCCTAACGAAATCACCGCAACTTCCGAAGTTCCCCCGCCGATATTAATAATCATATTACCGGATGAAGAGTTAATGGCGATCCCCGCTCCGAGCGCCGCAAGAAGAGGTTCACGCACCACATAGGCATTCCTGGCGCCGGCTTCGGTAGCGGCATTAATGACGGCTCTTCTTTCGGTTGCGGTAATTCCGGCTGGGACGGAGATGACAACGTCCGGTCTGGTTAGATTCATCTCTCCGACCGCGCGGCTTATGAAATATTTAAGCATTGCCCGCGTAATATAATAGTCCGCGACAACCCCCTCGCGGAGAGGCTTATAAGCAACTATGTTTTCCGGCGTGCGGCCGATCATTTCCTTAGCTTCGCGTCCGACAGCCAAAACCCCGTTCTTAGGCAAGCTTAAAGCGACTATCGTCGGCTCGTTTATCACGAATCCTTTTCCGGGAACAAAAACCACCGTATTGGCGGTCCCTAAATCTATTCCGATTCTGCGAGTAAACATAAGTAGTACAAACCTATATTATTATGTTTGAAAAACAGTGTCAAAAAAACCTTTTATTATTTGAATAACATCGATATGCGGGGCTGGCGCTCCCGGGGTTCGGGGGATATAATGTGGTTTATATGCCTGTCAAAACCATGAATTTCCAGATTGAGGGAGGAACTAGATTGTCGGGAAAGATATCTACCAACGCGTCCAAAAACTCAGCAGTCGCTTTGTTACAAGCAGCTCTTTTGAATAAAAATAAAACCGTCTTAAGGAACGTACCGAAAATAGAAGAAGTCAGTAGAATCATAGAAGTGTTAAGGAGTATCGGGACGAGCGTCAGGTGGGTCAACAGGCGCGATGTAGAAATAATACCGGGAGAGACCAATCTGGAAAACATCGATCGTGAAGCGGCGATGCTTACGAGAAGCGTTATATTGCTTTTGGGGCCGATGGTTCATTTGAAACCACGCTTCAAAATCCCTCAACCAGGAGGATGCAAGCTCGGATCAAGGACCGTAAGGCCGCATCTTTTCGCTCTTGAAGAATTTGGCATAAAAATAAAAACGACGTCGGATTCTTACGAAGTGTCCGCAGACAGATTAATGCCGGCCGAGATAGTTCTTTATGAATCCGGAGACACCGCTACGGAAAACGCCATTATGGCCGCCGCCAAGATAGAAGGCACGACGATTATCAAATTCGCCTCGGCCAACTACCAGATACAGGATTTATGTTTCTTTCTGCAGGGATTGGGGGTAGAAATCGACGGTATAGGAACCACGACCTTAAAAATAACCGGACGGAAAGAGATAGACGCTCCGACTGAGTTTTTTATAAGCGAGGATCCTATAGAATCGATGCTTTTCATAAGCATAGCCGCGGCAACGAATTCTTCTATAACAATCGAGCGCTGTCCGATAGATTTTCTGGAATTGGAGCTTTTGAAGCTGAAAAAGATGGGTTTCAGATACAGGATTTTAAAACGATATAAAGCTAAAAACAGATCGG
>JAKCBB010000022.1 GCA_021839365.1 bacterium
GTCGGCGAGATCGTTCTCGCGCGGTACCCCAACATCTACAACGACTTTACCGTCGAGGTTATCGACGGCCTGCCTTGCTACAAGCCAGGCAGAAGCAAAGTCTGAACCCACAGGCGTTTTCCAAGATATGGAAAACGCCTTTTCCTTTATTTAAGCCATTTTTCGGCCTTAAAATTGACTTTTTAGCCGGTTTATGCTATACTTGGCTTCAGTAATAAAGACTCCCTTAACGGGGAGATTTTTATTACCTACCATGGGTAAACGCAAATACCTGGTAGTCACGGCTCTTCTAGTGGTCTTGTGGACCAGTAAGATCGGCGTGATGCAGGGAGAGGTCGAACAACCGGTATTGGCAGACTCTAACTTGAGCTCCACTACCGCACTTTTAAACCAAAACCCCGTTTCGATTTCGGTCGCGGAGATGCGCACAATAACCGCCTACTCCTGTACCGATGTCCAATGCGGGCCAATCCCCCTCACCACCGCGTCCGGCCAGCGTGTCAGGGACGGCATAGTTGCCGCGAACTGGCTGCCCTTCGGGACAAAGATAAGAATCCCGGAGATCTTCGGCGGCAAAGTCTTTGTTGTTGAAGACCGAACGGCACCCCAATACGGAAACCGGGTCGATGTTTGGTTCCCATCAACCACAGAAGCTATTAATTTTGGCATTCACCGTACTACCGTGGAGATTCTCGATTAAATTCAGGGAAGATCCAGCAAAAACTCCCGCCAGATGGCGGGAGTTTTTGGTTCACGCTTTTTATTAACGAGAAGGAGATGCACTAGTCACCAATAATTTGTTCTGCTACAATCGGTTTTAGTTACGCGCGGGTGGCGAAATTGGCAGACGCGCTACCTTGAGGTGGTAGTTCCCGCAAGGGATTGGAGGTTCGAGTCCTCTCCCGCGCACTATAAACAAAAAAGAACGCCGAACGGCGCTCTTTTTTGTCTACCCCATAATCGCCTTAAATCAGGCCGCTATCGCGTCGAACTTCCTCTTGGCTTTTTTGGCCGAGAGAGTGCGGAGGTAATAAAGCTTCGAGCGGTGAATTTTTTTCGGACTTGAAATAACTTCAACTTTATTGATAAGAGGAGAACGTATCGGATAAACTTTTTCAACCCCGACTCCGGCAACCGTGGCTCTCACGGTGAACGTAGCCCCGGCTTCGCTTCCGTGCTTTCTCGCCAAAACGCGGCCGCGGAAAATGCTGGAACGCTCGCGATCCTTGTCTTTAACGACTTCGAAAACTTTTACTTCGGCTCCGGGCTTTATTTTATTCAATATCTCCTGCTTAATCATGACTGGGTAATATTAGCTGGAAATCCGGCATAATGTCAATTTCTCGATAAAAAATGCGGAATACGTTTAACAACATACCCACGGCAAGTATTCTATGGTCTTACGATCATCATACATCTCTGTTCCGGCCGCAACCACCGTAATGCCGCGTGGATGTCTTCGATGGTCGCCTGCGTAATTCTCTCCCTTATCTCCGATATATATTTTTGTCCACAAAAACTTATTTTTCGCGTACTAGTTTGGATAAGACTTTTTCCAATTCCTCCGGTAAATCAGCGGAAATTTTAACCATCTTACCTGAAGCCGCGGGGAACTCTATCGAGTCCGCGTGGAGAAACTGACGCTCCAGTCCCAAAGTATCTCCGCTTCCGCCATAGAGCCTGTCTCCCACAACCGGGTAGCCGATCGAAAATAAATGAACGCGGATTTGATGCGTGCGTCCGGTAAGCGGCGTCGCTTCGACAAGCGTATATTCCTTTCCTTCGAAAAACAACCTTTTTTTGACCTTGTATTCCGTAACCGCTTCTTTAACGTCCTTCATCTTCCTGCCTCCGACTACGCGTTTTACCGTATTCGGCTTCAACCCTATCGGCTTGTCTATAATCCCGGATTCATTTTTAACTTTTCCCCTCACGAGAGCGAGATACGTTTTTTTTATTTTATGATTCTGAAAAAGGTTTTTAAGATACAAGAAATACTCCTGTGTCCTGGGGATAAGAATTACGCCGGACGTTTCTTTATCCAGCCTATGCACTATTCCGGGCCTGGCTTCCGGATCGTCGCCTACTTTTTTGACCTCCGGGTAATTTTCAACAGCCCAATCAGACAGCGTTTCTTCTTTTTCCCCGCTTTTTTCGGAAACGGCGGTTTTATGCATTAAAAGTCCCGCTGGTTTATTCACTGCAATGAAATCCGGAGATTCATAAATAACTTCCGGCTCGCTCATAGTTTCAAAAAGCCCTTAAGCGCATTGGCATTATTGAAACGTTCTTCCTTGGAGCCGTATAGAATCGTAACCGTCCCCTTTTCAGCCAAAGACCTTATCCTGTTTAAAAACTCTTTTTTGCTTTTTAACTCGCCGCGGTATTTTTTCTTAAACTCCGGCCATTTTTGGGGATCATGGCCGAACCATTTTCTCAACTCCGCGCTTGGAGCAGCCTCCTTCATCCAGATATCGACTTTAGCCTTTTCTTTGGTTAATCCGCGTGGCCAAAGACCGTCTATAAGAATTCTTTTTCCGTCAGTTTTCTCCGGTTTCTCGTAAACGCGCTTAAGCTTAAGCATGACCTAAGTATAGAAACTAGAAACTCAAAAGGCAAAACTTAAAACTCAAAACAGGTTACGTAAGTTTTAAGTTTTTATTTGTGGTTTTGAATTTTCTTTGGTGCGCCCATGAAGGATCGAACTTCAGACCTCTTCGATGTCAACGAAGCGCTCTACCACTGAGCTATGGGCGCTGATTAGGGATTAGCCCCCAGGGATGAACCGTAACCGGTATATCCTATTTATAATAGCCAATCACCCGCTAGCGGCCAGTTGCCGTTTGCCAGTCGCTAGTTAGTGGGCACACCAGGGATCGAACCTGGGACCTCTGTCTTATCAGGACAGCGTTCTACCACTGAACTATGTGCCCTTGCTATACGCAAGGAAGAAAGCTTCTAGAGCCCCAGATTCCTAGCGCCTTCTATATTAAAGTTGATGCCTTGCGCGCTTTTCTCGTTAGGAGCAAGCGCGTTTAAAAGATTATGGCTTAAAAACTTGAATGTGTAAATAACGAAAAAAAGCAGGGCAACGAAGAAAACCACCGCCAGAACGAGTAATATATTTTCTATTTTACTGACTTTGCCCCGTTCCATTATCGTAAAAATACGCTTTTCCGTTTATCACGCCGCTAAGTCCGCCCGTGCCTTCGACCAAGCTCATATTGTCGATAGCGAGATAGTAACTGCTGTTTTCAACGTCCTGAACGAACTTCGTTATATTAGCGTAAGATCCCTGAACGCTTATTTCAAATTCGACATAATTAAGATTATTAGCGCTTTTTTGCCCCTCGGCCCCGAATTGGAAAGCGACGTTTACCCCGTCCCTCGTTCCTATTGCATCTATCGTATTAGAAAGAACAAGCACATTGGACTTCGAGGGAAGAGTTGAAGATAATTGGGACTCATATTGTTTGGCCTCTTGCTCCTGGCCGCGAAGGTTGGAAATTTGCGCCACTTCGGAGTTTAAGAGGGCATTTTCCGTTCTTGTGCGGTAGATTCTCTGAGAAGCCGTCGAAATCCTGCTCCCCAAGTAAAACAAGATGGTCGCCACGCCCGCAAGCAGTACAACTGTCATAACAACCTGAATAAGCAGTTCGCGTTTAAATTCCTTTGACATTGCTTTATCCTTTACATATATAATAACAAACGGCTGTGAAAAACGCACGAGCGGACATTATTGATCTGGAAATAAGGCTTAGCTCTGAAAAGTATCCGCGCATTCTTCGGGAAATTCCCGATCCGCCGGAGGTTCTGTTTATCAAAATAAAAAGAGGCGTTGTCCTTGAATTTGAAAATTCTCTGGCCATGGTCGGAACGCGTAAGGCGACAAGAAGTGGATATGATTTAGCTTTCAAGACCGCGGCGGATTTGGGAGCGCGGGGTTTTACCATAATAAGCGGGCTGGCTTTGGGAATAGATACCGCGGCGCACAAAGGAGCGGTGTCTACGGGGACCAGGACGATAGCCATTATGGCCGGAGGGCTTGACGGCATTTATCCGCCGCAAAACAAAAAACTGGCTGATGAAATACTCGATAGCGGCGGATATTTAATTTCTGAACAGCCTCCGGGAACGCCGCCGTATAAACACAATTTTCTTCAAAGAAACCGCATAATAAGCGGGTTGTCGATGGCTACGATAGTAGTTGAAGCTCCTAAGATATCCGGGGCAATAAATACAGCCAGGTTAGCGGCCGAACAAGGAAGAGATGTTTTTGTCTTTCCCGGTTCCGCCGACCAGCTTAATTATGCCGGCAGCAACGCCCTTATAAGGGATGGAGCAAGGCTTGTATCCGGTACTGGAGACGTGCTCGAAGACTTAGGAATAGCGGTCGAAGAAACAAAAGCAGGAAACGCGCAGAAAACCGAGTTCAAAAGCGATGCGGAAGAGGATATATACGAAGTTATTTCAGCCGCGGGAGGATCGTTACCGGTTGACAAAATAATAGAAGCAACTAAACTGCAGCCTCAGATGGTAAGCACGGCTCTGGTAACCCTATTGGTGCGCAAACTCGTTAGAGAAGAGAGAGGAAAATATTTCATATAAGAATAATCGTACGTCCGACTAACACACCGCAATGAAATTAGTAATAGTAGAATCGCCAACAAAAGCAAAAACTATCGGACGGTTTCTTAAGTCCGGATATAAAGTGGAATCAAGCTATGGCCATATACGCGACCTGCCGAAGAGTTCACTCGGGGTAGATGTCGAAAATAATTTCGAGCCGAAATACGTTATCCCGCGCAAGAACCAAAAAACCGTAACCGCACTGAAGAAAGAAGCAGCCAAGGCCGACAAAGTAATCCTCGCGTCCGATGAAGACCGCGAGGGAGAAGCTATTTCCTGGCATCTTATCCGCGCGCTGAAACTCGACGGCAAGGACAAAGAAGGCATGGTGGAAAGGATAACTTTCCATGAAATAACCAAGCCGGCAATAGAGGCGGCTTTGGAACATCCGCGCGGAATAAACATGAACCTGGTTGATGCCCAGCAGGCCAGAAGAATTTTGGACAGAATTGTGGGATACAAGCTCTCCCCTTTCTTGTGGAAAAAGATAATGGGCAAACTTTCCGCCGGACGCGTACAGTCAGCCGCGCTCAAGCTTATAGTCGAGCGCGAGGAAGAGATAAAAAAGTTCAAGCCGGAGGAGTATTGGACGGTAAGCGCGGTTTTACATAAACATGCTTTGGAAAAAGATTCTTTTACGGCTGTTTTAAACAAGGTAGGCGGCAAGGCACTCGAAAAATTGGAGATAAAAGCCGACGAGGCGAAAAAAATATCCAAAGACCTTAAAACCGCAAAATTCAGCGTTGAATCGGTGGAACGAAAGGAAGTTAAAAGGAATCCACTCCCGCCGTTTACTACCAGTACCCTCCAACAGGAGGCGTCGCGCCGCCTGCGCTTCAGCGCCAAACAAACGATGCGCATATCTCAAAGTCTTTACGAAAGAGGGCACATAACCTATATGCGCACCGATTCGGTCAATCTGGCTCCCGAAGCGTTGTCCGCAGCTAAAAAGTGGATAAATGAGAATCTCGGAGAAAATTACGCCTCTTCGGCTCCGCGCCGCTATAAAGTCAAATCGCGCCTGGCGCAGGAAGCGCATGAAGCCATAAGACCGACTAACGTTTTTAACGAATCGGTCTCCGATGATCCGAGAGAGAAGAAACTCTACGACTTGATTTGGAGAAGATTCGTCGCCTCACAGCTACCGCAAGCCGTTTTCGATTCAAAAAACGTATCCGTTACGGCGCGCGGAGAAAGAATATACGGCTTGAAAGCTTCCGGTTCAACTATAAAATTTGACGGTTTCCTAAAAATCTGGCCGACGAAGTTCGAAGAAAGCAACCTACCGTTATTAAATAGCGGCGAGGAACTTGAACTGAAAGAAATAAAACCGGAACAGCATTTTACCGAACCACCGGCCAGGTATAACGATGCCAGCCTCATTAAGGCTCTTGAGGAATATGGAATAGGAAGACCCTCGACTTACGCCCCGATAATCTCCCTTTTACAAGATCGAAACTATGTGGCCAAAAATCAGGATAGGCGTTTTGAGCCGACTGAAATCGGAGGGCTTATCAACAAAGCTTTATCCGAAAACTTCCCCGAAATAGTCGATATAGGATTTACCGCGAAGATGGAGGAAAGCTTGGATAAAGTAGCGGAGGGAAGAGCCGATTGGAGAAAAATTATCGGAGACTTTTATTCAGACTTTGAGCCGCAGCTCGAGAAAAAATATACTGAGGTGGAAAGCATGAAACCGCCGGTTGTCGAAACCGACGAGAAGTGCGAACTATGCGGAAAGCCGATGGTTATAAAGTTCGGACGTTTTGGAAAGTTCTTGGCCTGCTCCGGCTTCCCTGAGTGCAAGAATACGAAATCGTTAAGCAACGGCAATAACGACACGAATATAACTTGTCCGAAGTGCGGGCAAGGACACATTGTGGTTAAGAAAACCAAGAAGGGCAGGATTTTTTATGGTTGCAACCGCTGGCCGGACTGCGATTACGCCAGCTGGAAGAAGCCGGAAGCCAAAACGACGCCTGCCGGGAGTAAAGATAATTAACTACTGCTACTTCTCGGCATTATAGATAGCCTGGATTTGGGAGGCAGTAAGAGTATGGTTGTAGATACGATAATCGTTCATCAAACCATGAAAATAATAGGCGTACGATTCTCCGAATTCCAGATTGGACGAACCGTCGGTAGGCGGAAAGTAGGGTGAAGACTTCGATGCGATTTCAGCTCCATCAACATAAATAATCATTGAAGATTGATTAAACGTCGCGGCGATGTGATGCCAACTATTTTCTGAAATTGCGCCGCTTGTTGCAAGAGAGTTGCCGTATTGGCCGTCAACCTCAAAAAGTATGGTATAAGTTGAACTTGCAGAAGCGCTGATCCATATTTCGTAATCTCCAAAATAACCATTGAATCCGCCTATATATTCCAGCCCCGATGGATTACCTTCCCAATTTAACCAAACGGACAGGGTAACCTGATTCCCTAATTGATTGATTCTCAATTGGCTTGGAGTACCAGCATTAACATAGTCATCTGTCCCATTCCAATATCCTGCACAAGTCCATAATTTTCCGGGCGAATAATAGCCGCTACCGCCTGATTGCGTTCCGCTCCACGTTCCATTATTTCCGTGTCCACTGAAATCGTATGCCGTTGTTCCCGTTCCTTCATTAAATTTCCAGTACGCCGCAAGCGATGGATTATAGTCCACCGGTTCCAGAGCCAGACTGTCTCCCATCTCATAAAGATCAGGATATTTGCCCCCATCGGTTGATTCCACGTCACCTGAGCCGCCCATCGCGTACTTGTCGGATTCCACGTTGCTCGTTAACTCAAACTGGCTTCCGTTTGTCGTGTAGGTGTAATACTCTCCGCTTGTCGTGGCATTTATGGGATCTATCGGAAGTCCTCCTAAGGGAGAGCCTGTGGATATTTGAGTAAAATTAACCGGCGTTCAACCCGTCCCATCGTCTTTTCTAAGAGTGGAGGTTGTTGCGCAATGATAACTCCAGCCCGACGGAAGAGATGGCAATCCCAGATCGGCGCAGGTTGCCGATGAGCTATCCGGCACTGATACATAAACGGTATTGGAAGACCCTAGATAAGAGTTTCCCTCGGCCAGGTATATGGAAAGGGCGTTATTCATGTTGGCGAGGTCCTGTAACCTTCTGCTATCCCTTCCCTGGGCGAGGAGCTGTTGGGGGTTGAGGATCAGGACGACGACGGCGGCGAGGATCCCTATTATGGCTATCACTATG
>JAKCBB010000023.1 GCA_021839365.1 bacterium
CAATGCGAAAGAAACGCACCCAACAAGGAACATCCCGGTCCAGAAAGTTTTCAATAAGGTTCCCTCCTTGTTTCTGGATGGAGATAAGCTACAACATTATCTACATTTTGTCAATAGACGGTTAGAAAAATATTTGTCAGTATCCGTCTGGCGTGCCAGAATAAAGATCATTGAAATATGCTTGACGTAAAATCCTACGAACAATACCTAAGGGAGGTGGAGTTTATAAAATCCTTTCTATATAAAGGCGGGAAAACGTTTTACTCGCGGAATACTTCGGTAAAGAGAATGGCTTATTTTCTCGATCTTCTAGGAAATCCGCAAAAAAACATAAATTTTGTTTTAGTCGGAGGAACCAGCGGCAAGGGTTCGGTCTCTAACTTTATTTATCAAGCGCTTCTTGCCAACGGAGTAAAATGCGGTTTGCATACCAAGCCGTATCTTACGAGTCCGGTCGAGGAGATAAGCGTCAATGGAAAATTCATAAGCGCGGAGGAGTATATTCGCCTTTCGCGGAAAATAAAATCCGTTATGTCTAAGGCCGCTTCATCAAAATTCGGCATACCGGCTTATATGGATGTCCTGACGGCTATGGCGATACTGGCTTTTAAAGAAAAAAGCGTTAAATGGGCCGTAGTGGAGGTGGGCTTAGGAGGAAGATTCGATAGAACAAACGTGCTTCAGGCGCGGTTAGCCGTTGTGACAAGCGTTTCCAAAGATCATGTGGCGAACATCGGCCCGCGACTTCAAGATATCGCCTGGCACAAAGCTGGAATCATCAAGCGGGGTGAAAAAGCGGCTGTTTTAGGAAAAATTCCTCCGGCGGTGAAGCGAATATTCATTGACGAAGCTAAAAAAAGCCGGGTTCCTGTAACTTGGATTGATACAAAAACACAGCATGGATTTTATGACTCGAACAGGAGGATCGCGCTATCGGCGGTTGAATTATTAAAATCTTCTCTTTTGCCGCAGATCGATCTGCATAAAGCCGAAAAAGCAATGCTTAAAACTAAAATAGCCGGAAGGCTGGAATTTGCGGGATCGGATAAGACGACGATACTCGACGCGGCCCACAATCCGGAGAAGGCGGAGTGGTTGGCGGAGAGTTTGCACCACGCGGGGGTCAGAAAAGTAAACCTGGTCTTTGGAGCGCTTCAAAGCCACGATTACGGAAAAATGATAAGCGCGCTCGCGCCGATAACCAATAAGGCCTACCTCACCCAGCCGATTGTAGAAAATCGCGCAGCGGCGGACATTTCCAAAATAACTGGAGGGTTTGAGAAGCGGGGGATAAAAACGTTTCAGGCTCTGGACCCGATGGACGCGTACGACATGGCGAAAAAGGGAAAATTGCCGGTTCTTGTTACCGGTTCGCTTTTTCTTGTCGGCAATGTCCGCTCGATCTGGTGGCCGGAGACAAGAATATTGGATGAAAGAAAGAATATTTAAAAGTCAAAACCGCGAAGAACAAAAATCAAAACTGCGTCAAAACCTAAAAATAACCGCTGTGTCTGCAATTTTTTAACTTGAACCTACGCTTGTAAATCAGACTCTAAAAAAGTCTTTTGTCTCTTTCTTAGCTTCTCTAAAATTTTCTGTCCAAATAATTCCCTTTTCTCTTTTAAACCAGGTAACCTGCCTTTTGGCGTAATGAATTATTTCCTTTTCCAAGTTCTTTTTCATTTCCTCTAAATCTGTTTTTCCCCTAAGATAGCGCGCTGTCCAACGGTATTCCAATCCCAGTTCCTCCAATCTTTTCCAGGAAACTCCTTTTTTGCGATGCAGGTTTAAAACCTCGTCTATCATCCCGGCGTTTATCCTTTTTACAAGCCTTTTATGTATCTTATTTTTCAGCTCGTCTTTGTCCGTTTTTACGCCCATGATAAGCGTGGGGTACATTAAAGTTTTACCTGTCTCGGGAATCGGTCCGCCAAGCGTTTCGGTCACCTCAACGGCTCTTATAAGCCGCCGCTTATTTTTAATATCAATGTTTTCAGCCCGCCTCTTATCTATTTTCTCCAATCTCAGATAAAGTTCCTCGACGCTTAACCTCTCCAACTCCTCGCGCAGTTCCCTTTGGGGCGGAACTTCCGGAATAAAAGGGGAGTAGATTAAGGAATCTATGTAAAACCCGGTGCCTCCGCAGATAACCGGAACGTTATTGTTTTTAAAAATCTCTTTTAACGCGCGGTTTCCGGCGATCATGTAATCATGCGCGGTGAATGTTCTTTTAGGCGAGGCGATATCAAGCATCCAGTGCCTGACTCCGCGCGTTTCCTCTTTGGTTATCTTCCCGCTTCCTATATCGAAACCTTTATAAACCTGCCTTGAGTCGGCGGAAATAATCTCGGCGCCGGAAACGCCGAATTTCTTTCGGTTTTTCTTGATCCATAGGGCCAAACTTACCGCCAGATCGGATTTACCGGAAGCGGTCGGCCCTCCGATGACAATGATCTTTTTTGAATTTTGAACCATCCGAATAAGCGTAGCGAGTCGGAGTATCCCTTTCGTTAAGAGTTTAAGCTCTAAATTTCGGGATTGGAGTTAAGCTCTGCTTCCGTCTTCTTTCTCCAGTCTGGCAATGAACTTGGAAGCGGCAACTTCTCCTTCCTGTCCCTTTCCGTAAGAACGGACATTGACTGTTTTCGCGTCCGCCTCTTTGTCGCCGACTATTAGCGTATAGGGGATCTTCGATATTTCAGCGGCGCGGATTCTTTTGCCGAGAGTTTCGTTCGCGCCGTACATCTCCGGGCGCAGTCCGCGTTTCTTCATTTCTTCGACAACCGAACCGGCGTATTTGTTGTGCTTTTCGGATACCGGTATTATCGCGGCCTGAACGGGGGCGAGCCATAAAGGAAACGCTCCCGCGTAATGTTCTATAAGAACTCCCAAGAATCTTTCTCTCGATCCGGCGAAAGCGCTGTGCACCATTACCGGCGTATGTTTCTTCCCGTCGGCGCCGGTATACTCCAGTCCGAACCGCTTGGGCATATTGGTGTCGGCCTGTATCGTTGATAACTGCCACTCTCTTCCCAGGGAATCTTTGGCCATAAGGTCCAGTTTCGGTCCGTAAAAAGCCGCCTCGCCCTGGGCGGGGAAGTATTCGATCTTATTTTCCTCCAAAACATCGCGTAAAAGTTTCTGTGACTTTTTCCAGTCCGCGTCGCTTCCTATATATTTGCCTTTGTTTTTCTCATCGCGCAGGGAAAGGCGGAATCTGTATTTCATTCCATAGGTTTTCATCATTCCGCCGATGGCTTTAAGAAGATTGTTTAACTCATCTTTAACCTGATCCTCGCGGCAGAAAGCATGGCCGTCATCCTGGGAAAACGCGCGAAGCCTTGTCAGTCCGTTTAATTCCCCGGGCTTCTCGTCCCGATAAAGATTGGCAAAGTCCGCTATGCGGATGGGCAGGTCCTTATAGCTTCTTGTTTCTGAAGCGTAAATTTGAGTATGCTGGGGACAGTTCATCGGCTTTAAGAAATACTCCTCATCGGTGTAGTTGGACCGCGCGCGGAACATATCATCCTTGTACTTGTCATAATGTCCGGAAACCTTGAACAACTCTCCTTTGTTGATCTGTGGGGTATGCACCTCCTCGTATCCGAGACGCTGTCTTATCTCGTTCGAATATTCTTTTATCTTCTGCAAAATAAAAGCTCCTTTGGGTTTATATAAAGGAAGGCCGGGACCGACCAAGTCGGAGAAAACAAATAACCCCAGCTCCTTACCGAGCCTGCGGTGATCTCTTTTTTCCGCCTCCTCGAGCATCTTCAAATGATCCTGCAGTTCTTTCGGAGTTAGGAAGGCCAGGCCGTAAATGCGGGTAAGCATCGGATTATTTTCATCCCCGCGCCAGTAAGCGCCGGCAGTGCTTTTGAGGGCGAATGAATCAAGGTTTATCTCTCTTGTGTTTTTCACGTGGCCGCCGCGGCAGAGATCGATAAAAACATCGCCGGTGCGGTAAACGGTCAAGGGTTTTTTCTCTTTGATGAATTCTTTTATAAGTTCCAGCTTGAACGGCTGTTCCTTGAAGAGCCTGCGTCCCTGCGCCGGAGTTATCTTTTCGCCCTTGAAGGGAAGTCCGGCCTTAATGAAATTGCGCATTTCTTTTTCCAGCTCTTTCAGTTCCTCTTCTTTAAGAGGCCTTGGCAGGAGAAAATCGTAGTAAAATCCGGTCTCGATTGTCGGGCCTATGCCCAGCTTGGCTTTCGGAAACTTTTTTAAAACGCTTGCGGCCAATAAGTGCGCCAGCGAGTGGCGGATGTTGTTTAAATGCTTATCTTGGTTATCTCGTTGCATAAAATCTTGGCGTCCCCGTTTTTTCTGGAAATCTTTCCCACAATATCGACAATATTGTTCTCTTGGACGAGAGCCTGATTTTTCTCCAGGACGCTGTTAAAAATAAGTGCTTCTATAGTATTGCTTAAATCGTCTATTTTAGCAAAAACCATAGGCTGACCGCTTTTAGTCATGACTTTCTGCACTTTCGTTATGACTCCGGCGATTCTTACGACTTTATTTTCCTCCATTTCCAGGGCATTAGAGATCGGAGTGTATCTTTTTGTCTTCGCCGCCGGACCCTTAAGGTATCCGACAAGCGGGTGCTCGGTGAAGTAAACGCCTAAGAGTTCTTTTTCCCACGAAAGCCTTTCCGTTTTCGAGGCTGGCTGGGGAGGATCCTGAAGCTTGAACGACGGGGCTGCGGAAACGCCGAAGAGCGAATCTTGCGCTCCCTGCTGCAGCTTCCTCGCCCCGCTTACCGATCTTAGCGTCGTGTCTATATTGAAAAGTATTTTATTTCTCTCCACCCCGAGCGAATCCAGCGCGCCGCTTTTCGTCAAAGCCTCCATCGATTTTTTGTTTAAATCGCGGTGGCTTACCCTGACCATGAAATCCGCCAGGGTTTGATACGGTCCGCCCATCATCCTTTCGTTCACTATTATCTCGGTTATATTCGCTCCGAGGTTTTTGATCGTCGCCAGCCCGTATCTGATGTCCCTTCCTTCCGGGAAGAATTGCCCCAAGCTTTTGTTGATATCCGGCGGAAGTATTTTTATTCCCATCCTGTCCGCCTCGGAGGCGAGAAACGCGATGCGCTCCACGTCTTCGTGCGAGTGGTTTAACAGAGCCGTCATGAATTCGACCTGGTAATGCGTCTTAAGATAAGCGGTCTGATAGCTTATAAGCCCGTAGCAGGCGGCATGGCTGCGGTTGAATCCGTAACGGGCAAAGGGCGGGAATAATTCCCATATTTTTTCCGCGGTTTTCTCGTCTATTCCGTTGGCGATCATGCCGTCAATAAGCTTTTTCTGCTGCTCGTCGAGAAGCGATTTTATCTTCTTCCCGATGGCCTTGCGCAGAGTATCCGATTGACCCAAAGAAAATCCCGCCAGATCTCTCGCGATTCTCATCATCTGTTCCTGATAAACCCCGACTCCGTAAGTCGATTTGAGTATCGGCTCCAGTTTCGGGTGTATGTACGTTATTTTCTCCTTGCCGTGTTTGCGGTTGATGAAAGAAGGAATAAGTTCGATTGGTCCGGGACGATACAATGCGCCCAAAGCTATTAGGTCGTCGAGGACGGTAGGCTTTAATTCTTTGATATACCGCCTCATGCCGGCGGACTCGAACTGAAAGATGCCGGTGGTTTCTCCGGTCTGCAAAAACTTGAACGTCGGAGCGTCGTCTAACGGGATTTTGTAAATATCGATGTCTTCATCGCGTATGTTTTTAATAAGCCGCAGAGTTTCTTCGATAACCGTCAGGTTGCGGAGCCCCAGCAAGTCTACTTTAAGCAGTCCCATGTCTTCGACTCCGTGCATTTCTATCTGGGTGATTGTGGAGTTGGGGTCCTGCGGCGAACGTTGCAGGGGGAGATAATTTACGAGAGGTTTGGCGGAAACAACCGTTCCGCAGGCGTGAACCGAGGCGTGCCTTACCGTGCCCTCTAGTTTCAAGGCGGCATCAAGCACCCGTCTGGCGTCGGGATCTTTCTCGTATCTTTCTTTTAATTCCGGTATTTCCTCCAAATACTTGCCGAGTTTGGTTGCGGATTTGTCGGTGTTCGGCTCGAAAGGAATCATTTTAGCCAGCTCGTCGCAGAAAGAATAAGGGAGGCCAAGGGCGCGTCCGGCATCCCGGACGGAAGCCCTGGCGGCCATCGTCCCGAAAGTGATAATCTGCGCCACCCTTTCTTCCCCGTATTTATCTTTCAGATACGCCAAAACCTCGTCGCGGCGGTAATCCGCGAAGTCTATGTCGATATCAGGCATGGAGATTCTTTCCGGGTTTAGAAATCTCTCGAAAAGGAGATCGTACTGCATCGGATTAATGCTGGTTATTCCGAGAACATACGAAACGAAACTGCCGGCGGCCGAACCTCTGCCGGGACCGACGACTATCCCGTGATCCCGCGCCCAGTTCACGTAATCTTGAACTATAAGAATGTAATCGGAGAAATCCGTTTTTCCGATAACGCTTATCTCGTACTCGAGTCTTTGTTTTTCTTCCTCGGTCGGGTTGGGGAACTTTTCCCGGAATCTTTCGTAGATAAGGTCCAGGAGATATTCCGCGGAAGGTTTGTCGTCGGGAGTATCAAACTTAGGAAGGATGGTCTTGCCGAGTTGGAACTCGAATTCGCACTTTTCCGCTATTTTCAGGGTATTTTCCAGAGCCTCCGGAAAGTCTTTCATTCTCTCCGTCATCTCCTCGGGGCTTGTAAAAGACGCGTCGAAGTCTCTTAAAGACAACCTGTCTTCATCCTCCAGCCGGTTATTGGTCTGAATCGCGAGAAGAATCTCATGAAAAGGCTTGTCCTCCTTCAATATATAATGGGAGTCCTGCGTGGCAACGAGAGGGATGTTGTATTTCTTGGCAAGTTCGGCCATAGCCGGGTGCAGATCGGGGGAGTGGGGCTGTATCTCGAGATAATAATCTTCTCCGAACAGGCCGTGATAAAACTCCACGGTCTCCTCCGCGCTTTTCATATTGCCGGAACGCAGGTTTCTTGCTAATTCGCTTGAAAAACACCCCGAAAGACAGATTATTCCTTCGTGGTGCCGTTCCAGAAGCTCGCGATCTATCCTCGGCTTGTAATAAAAGCCTTCAAGGTGTGATTTTGTGACCAACTCGCACAAATTTCCATACCCAGCCTGGTTTTTGGTAAGGAGCGTCAGATGATACCGCACCATATCCTCCTTCCCGGCGCGGGAAAGCCTCGAACCGCGGGCGACGTATGCCTCGACGCCGATAATCGGCTTAATCTCGGCT
>JAKCBB010000024.1 GCA_021839365.1 bacterium
TCCTGGAAGCAATCTCCTCAAGGTCTTTATCCGCTCCGCCGGAAGAAAGCGCCCTTTTTATAGCCCCGGGGTTTTTAAGCAACGCTTCCCTAACCGGATTCCTGCCGTAGATGTAAATTTCCTTTCCGCTTTCGCCAAAACTGCGGCGGCCGGAGCCGCGCCGCCTGCCGCCTTCGCGATTTCCCCTGAACCGTCCGCGATTTCTCATAGCCGAAGGATATAATATTGTTACAAGGTGTTCAATTGACTAAAAATCCTCAATGAATTATTTTTAATCAAATTTTGCACCGCAAAGGAGGTGTATGGTCGATGGCCCGCCGTCGCCGGTACAGGATAGGGACCCGTTCCTACCTGAAAAGGGCGAAACAACAGGTGCGGATTCTGGCAAATCCGGGAAGAGTCGCCCACCTTCTCGGTTTGCTGCACCAGCAAAGGGTCGGAAACGCTCTCGGCCAGCTTGAGAACGCAGAGATCGTCTCGCAAGTTCTCGAAACCGCGACTAACGGCGAAGAAGACAAAGCGGGGATCGACTTTCTTGTCACCGCGGCAAACGGCTGGGTAACTCCCCTCCAAGTTAAAAGCTCAAACCACCACGCAAGGCTGTTCCGGATAAGGCATCCGAGCATCCCCGTCATTATCTCCAACGGCCGCATGGCGCAGGAGGAGATAATCAAGCAGGTACAAAAAATCATCGCTGCTCCTTGACCCTGAGCCCGCTTCACCAACCGGCGAAGCGGGCTTTTTTTATTTAATGGTTTCCGCTTCAAGAAGAGCGGGGGAAACTTCCGGATCAAGAACGATTTTAATGTCGGCCTGCTTGAGATCTATCGCTCTCGTGTGGGCCGTATGCATCCATTCCAGATTCCTGTGCGTTAATAGTGCTACCCAGGCAAGCGGGATCCAGCTGTACTGGAAAACAGGAAACAACAAAAGATATTTCAGCGTCGCTTTTGAACCGCCGTCCATCACGCTTGCCGCGATAGGCATCGCGAATGAAAACGCGCCGTACTGCACCATCCATAAAGCCTCCCAGTAAGGGCTGAAAAGAATTTTTCCCAGAAACGGATCAAACGCGTATTGCCTGAGACTCGTGAAGAAAACAACAGACATAACGGCGATCGTTATAAGATAAACCGGCATTAGAAGTTGAATAATGCTCTCCAGGGCGATAAAATCCCTCTTTTTTACCCCCCTCTTCAAAAGAGGAATGAAATATCTGAAGGCCACGACGAACTGTCCCCTCACCCACCTGAGCCTCTGCCTCCAGGTCTGTCCGAAAGCCAGAGGTTTTTCATCGTAAACTATCGCATCGTGCACCCAATCGGTTCTTATCCCATTAATCAAGGCTTTAACCGTAAACTCCCAATCTTCGGTAAGACTCGTGGCTCCCCAGCCGATTTTCTTCAGGACATCCGAAGAAATGCACATTCCGGTGCCGCCCAGGGCGGCGGAAAGCCCGAGATTGTTTTTGGCGTAATAAAAAAATCTGTTTGAAACCCAGACCGACATGGCATATATCGCCGTTACCCAGGTGTCATCCGGATTTTTTACATCCATTCTCCCTTGAAGAATCTTTTTTCCTTTGAGAAGCTCGTCGTTCATTATCCTCAGAAAGTCCGTTTTAATAAGATTGTCTGCATCAACGACCACAACCGCGTCATAATCCTTAAATCTAAAAACCTCGCTGAATCCGTAATCCAGGGCGTGGCCCTTCCCTTTAAGTTCGGAGTTGGTTCTCTTTATGACATTAGCTCCTTTGCAAAGAGAAAGTTTTTCCGTCCCGTCGGCGCAGTTGTCGGCTATTACGTAAACGTCGAATAAGCTTTTTGGATAATCCAAGGCCGAACACGAATCCAAAAGCGGCCCGATTACTTTCTCTTCGTTATGGGCCGGTATGAAAATCGCGAAAGACGATTTTGCCGCGGCGGAATCGCGTTTCTTTAATCGCTTAAGTCCGCCCAGAGGTATCGCAAAAGCATAAATAGTAAACAATAACAGGAGCCACTCGACGACGTCTATAAGAGGATAAACAAAATAACTCATCATTTCTCGTGAAAAAAGAAAGCAACAGCCCTCCCAGCCATTACCACCACCTAGAGACTAGCTCAAAATGTCTCCGCCGGCAACAATTGGATTTTAGAGCTTGAAGCACAAAACGCGCATATACGCAATGCCACCGCCGGGGTTCGTTATGCCGGCATTAATGAAACATCAACGGCTTTCGGCTTGCCGTATATTGGCGTACAATTATCCATAAATGGATATGCTGAACCAAAACCAACCCATGCAACCCTTGGCTCCGCAACCAGCGGCTACACCCGAAATCATCCCGGAAACTTGTCCGGTATGCCACCGGCCGGTTGCTCCCGGAGAATATTTTTGTCCCAATTGCGGACACGAGTTGCATTTAAAGCCGCCCAGCGCCTTGCAACAGGCATGGGTTTACTTTGTCAGCCTTTTCCTCCCTCCGTTCGGTCTTTGGTACACTTGGAGGTATCTCAAGGCAGGAGATAAAAAATCGAAAACGGTAGGCATAATGACCATAATTTTAACAATAGTCTCCGTTATCGTGTCGGTATGGCTGTGGCAGGCGTTAATTCAACCGTTTATCGCCAACTATACCAATCAGCAAAACCAGCTTCTTAACCAGCAACTCAACCAGTTCGGACTATGACCAAAAAGCTAGCGGCCCTCTACTTTCTCCGCTTTTGCTCTATAGGCGCAATACTCGCAGTCCGGCGATGCTTCAGGAATAGAATTACCAGCTAAGGTGTCTTTTATCCTCCTAAGCGTTCCGGGTATCCACGAAGTGTCTCCTTTGTACGAAATTACATCGATGTCGAACTCCAGCTTTCCGTCAAAAGCCTCCTTGTCGGCTCTCCCGTTACAGTAAACAAAGTAGGCCGTATCCGAAACCTTGAATCCGTTTTGTCTAAAAAGCCACTGGTAAATTTCAACCTGCCTTTTATATCCTTTTTGATACTCTCCTTCGATGCTTACGTGACCGTTTTTCGATGTCGCCTTGTAATCCACGACGTGCAGTTCCCCGTTTCTGTTAATCCATACGTCGTCGACTCCCCCTCTTATAAGAAGATTTGTTTCCTCATCCAGATACTTTACTCCATGGGCAAGGGATTCCCTCCATTCCTCAAGCCGTTCATGGTTATACGGAACCGCGTCTATTCCGTAAGCCTTCATTAAAGGATGCGTCGAACCTTTCGCGCGATGCCCGTCAAACTCCTTTTTTAGCAGCGTATCAACCGCATTGTTGAGAGAAAACCCCGGCAGTTGCGGACGGCTTATCCCGAGTCTTCTGTCCAAATAAAAACACCTGGGACACTGGACGAACAAATCGACTTTCGTCCTGCTTAAAACCATCGGCTCGGAAGAAACCGGATCAAACAACCCTCTCTGCTTGTAAGCCATGATTTTATGATACCCCATTATGCCCTTTGTGGTAAAATAAAGCCATGGGCTTAAAACAGAAGTTAAAGAACGCTATCATTTTAATTCTGGAGATCCTTGTGCTAAACTCATTAAGTCCGTTTATACGCAAAATAAGAATGAAATTCGGAATAATCGTAGTTTTTTTGGGAATAATCTTGCTGCTTCAAAATACCGGTGTTCTTGAGCCCGGAATATGGCGCATAATCTGGCCCCTAGTCATAATAATGATCGGCTTGTTTTTCGTTTTTCGCCCCAGAGAGTGGAAAAGCGGCAAATATTTTTGCCCATGGCTTCATGGACAAAAGAGAAACGATAAAAAAGAGGAGTAACGGCGATGCGGGAAAACGCTATTATTAAGGTTTCGAACCTGGTAAAAAATTTTGGCGAGTTGCAGGCGGTACGGGGAATAAGTTTCGGTGTAGAACACGGGAGTATTTTCGCTTTTTTGGGTCCAAACGGTGCCGGAAAGACTACAACGATAAAGATCTTAACTACGCTGCTTAAACCGACATCCGGAGAGATTTCCGTCAATGGCTTTAATCCCCTTACCGAGCAAAACGAGGTACGCCGGTCATTCGGCATAGTCTTCCAGGACCCGAGTTTGGATGATGAATTAACCGCGTATGAAAATATGGAGTTTCACGCCGTGCTTTACAACATTCAGGCAAAACTCAGAAAAAGCCGGATAGAAGAATTATTGAAATTCACCGAACTTTGGGAAAGAAGGAATGATATCGTTAAAAACTTTTCCGGCGGTATGAGAAGGAGACTCGAGATAGCGCGCGGCCTTCTTCATCATCCGAAAATACTGTTCTTGGATGAACCGACCCTGGGCTTAGACCCGCAGACAAGAAATCATATCTGGGAATATATCAGAAACTTGAACACCAAGGAGGGCATAACCGTATTTTTCACGACTCATTATATAGCCGAGGCCGAGCAGTCCGCCGGCAAAGTCGCCATCATAGATCACGGTCAGATCGTCGAGAGCGGCACCCCTGAAGAAATAAAACAAAAGGCGGGATCCAAATCCCTGGAAGAAGCGTTTATAGCGCTAACAGGGAAGGAAATAAGGGAAGAACGGGTTGGAACCAAAGAAGTTTTCCGCCGCAGCCATCAAATGTGGCGGAGAGGATAGGATCATCACAAAACCATGAACGCAATTTACATACTTTGGCTTAGGCAAATCAAAAGATACTTCCGTTCAAAAAGCAGGCTCTTGGGATCGCTCGGCCAACCGCTTCTTTTTCTTCTGGCATTAAGTTTCGGCTTCGGACCTATTTTCCAAAAAGCAGGAGGCGGGAATTATCTCGAATTTCTCGCTCCGGGAATAATAGCCATGGGCATTCTTTTTACCGCTTTGTTTTCCGGAATAGAAATAATATGGGACAAGCAGTTCGGCTTCCTTAAAGAAACTTTGGTCGCTCCGG
This sequence comes from bacterium, assembly GCA_021839365.1. GTDB lineage: Bacteria > Patescibacteriota > Minisyncoccia > UBA6257 > Colwellbacteraceae > JACWAO01. The sequence continues at coordinate 4,878 of JAKCBB010000024.1, forward strand.
TAACCAGAATAAAAATCATGATAGGACGAACCCTGGGGGGAGCGACTATCGCCATGATACAGGGAATTATCGTCCTTATAATCGCATCTCTCATCGGTTTCAAGTTCAGCATAGCCGGAATCATCCCGTCGCTAGCCTTTATGTTTCTCATCGCGCTCATATTCACGGCTCTTGGTACGGCGATAGCCTCGATGCTCGAGGATATGCAGGGCTTTCAGTTCATAATGAACTTTCTCGTCATGCCGATTTTCTTTCTTTCAGGAGCCCTTTTCCCCTTAGGCGATCTTCCGGAATCCCTGTCCGTCATAATCGCCGCCAACCCCCTTTCTTACGGAGTGGACGGACTGCGGCGTACTCTTGTAAACGCGGCTCATTTCGGAATAGGGTTAGACTTCGCCGTACTTATAGGAACGTCGGCCGCCCTTCTTCTTATAGGAGGATATCTATTTTCAAAGATAGAGATATAAAGGGATCACGATCCTCCTATCTTTTCCATCAGCCTATACGCCTTAGCAAAACCGGCATAGCCGCGCCAGGACGCGCGGATGTTTTCCATGGACACAGGCGTCATTTTCCCCTCCTCGAACATTCTTTTATAACGCCGTCTTCTTTTCATGAATCTTCTAACCGTCGACTTGCGCAGAAATCTTAAGTTGTCCCGTATGACATATCCTAAAAAGTCGATTCCCCGATCGGCCGGGAAAATTTCGGCCTTTTTTGGATGCAATTCCAGCTTCAACTTATCCCGAAGGAAAACGCTTATCCGCTCTCTATCAAAAGCCAGCCGTTTTTTATCCGTCCCGAGTATAATGAAATCATCCACGTAGCGGATATAATATCTCTCCCGTAATTCGCGCTTTACAAAGTGATCCAGCTCATTAAGATACGCGTTGGCGAACAGTTGGCTGGTAAGGTTTCCGATCGGTATGCCCTGGGGATTGCTTTCTATTATTTCCCGCGCTAATCGCATAACACCCTCGTCTCTAATCCTCTTTTCCAAAATTCGTAGCAGTACTCCGTGGTCTATGCTGTCAAAGTACTTGCGGATGTCGCATTTAAGGCAATAAACGCGGGGGCTTCCTTCGCCGTCTCTCTCTCTCTCTCTCTCTCTCTCTCTCTCTCGTGCTGACGCTACGAACGGATTTTAAAAAACTCTCCAAACGGATAACCGCGGCATGGGTTCCTTTTCCTCTGCGACAGGCGTAAGAGTCGTATATAAACCCTTTATCGAGGATCGGCTCAATGACATTGCAAAGCGCGTGATGCACGACCCTGTCCCGAAACGGAGCGGCTTTAATAACGCGCTTCTTGGAATCCGTAACGACAAACTCGCGGTATCCGCCGTGTCTGTACCTGCCGGTGGATAACTCCCATCTTATCATCGAAAGATTTTCTTCAAGATCGTATCCGAATTCCAGAACCCGGCCCCGATAACGCTTGTTTGCGCGCGCTTGAAGATAGGCTTTGTGAATATTGCCGAAGTCAATTAACCGCTCGAACAAACCGGACATTTTTAAATAATGCGGACTCTCTTGCCCTGCGGGTTCGTTATCTTATCGATAACCGATCCCGCAGAGCGACCGCGGGCAGGACAAATGCTTGTAATGCGCACGGGGTAGAGATTCATATTTTCCCCTTGAGAGACAGACTCTTACCGGAGAAGGAATAATGGCAGTAGTCGCCTTGGCGCAGGATTGCGTCCGTAAACGTTTTGCTCGGGCCAAGAATTTCGGTGAGTACCGGGCACAGCGGAAGCCCACATTGTTGTTCGTATTGCCGGTGTTCCAATTCAAGTTCAGCGTGAAGGCTCCAGCATTCGAACCATTGTTCCAATTGTCGCCGCGAATGAAGACACCGCTATGGTTAGCCTTTATCCCTCCATATGATTTACGGCTTTCATAATCATATGGCGTGTAAAAACCTGTTTTTCCAGGCGGTAAGCAGCCTGCCGATCTCATTCATTCTTTCCGCCGCCAAGCCGTACTGCCTTACGCTCAAAAAACACAGATCTTTGGAAAGGCGCACCAACATGCGCAACTCGTCCAGTTCCACGCTGGCTTTTTTCAAAGCCGCAGTCTTTTCGCGCTCGGAATTCGCGATAACTATCGATTGAACCAGATCCAACGTTTTGTTCTCTATCCTCTGTCCCAGAACGAACCTCTGGCTCTTGGGAAACTTATTGACCGCCGGATATATCCAGAGGATAAAATCATATGTTTTCTGATAGACAATCAAATCTTCGAGCATTAACGAAAAACGTAAAAATCGACGGAAAGATTACGGATTTAAGATTTCTACGGCGCGACTACCGGGCACAGCGGAAGCCCACATTGTTGCCCGTAGTGCCGGTGTGC
>JAKCBB010000025.1 GCA_021839365.1 bacterium
CTGTTACGGCAACTCCCCGCAGGCGAACACCAACATCAACGTCTTTACGACCGGCGTGAACGAAACCAGCCCTTCGGGGATGATAGAGGAGGCGTGGAAGGCTTTTCTCAAGAGGGTGGGGTGGTAAAAATGGACCTTCTCCCGGTAAACCCGTTCCAGGAAACGCTTCACGGCGGATACTGCGGCCCGGCCAGCCTGAAAATGGTTTTGGATTATTACGGGATTGATAAGAGCGAAGAGGAAGTGGCTTTGATGTGCAATAGAGATTCCTGCTTGGGAACGGATGATGTTTCGCTTAAGAAAGCGGCCGAATTTTACGGTCTTAAAGTAGGAATTGAAAACAATTCGTCTTTCGAAGTATTTCTAAGTGGTTGAATAAAGAAGTTCCGGTTATAGTAAACTGGTTTACCCGCGGCCGCACCGATTACGGTGAGGAAGAGGTTTCCGACGGACATTACTCCGTAGTTGTCGGATTGGATGATAAATATATTTATCTTCAAGATCCGGAAATAGGAAAGCTGCGAAAATTAAACCGCGACGATTTTATGCGCGTATGGTTCGACTTCAAGTCGGATCATATAACGTCGTGGAGCGATATTGTTTTGAGGCAACTTATTGCCGTGCATCGAAAATAAAAATAAAATTTATAATCTCCAACCTCAACCTTGGCGGATTCGTATACCATAAACATGAGCGAAATAGACGACGAACTTGCCGAGTATACCGCTAAAATAGATTCTGGACATAATTTTGGAGTTTATACAAAAGAAAACTTCCCATACTAATTCCGTGAGGTTATCTGAAAATCCAGGGTTTTGACAACGAACACTATCGCCCCACGATGCCGATAGAGCTACCTCTAGGTGTTAAGTGTACGTAATGTTGACAGCGCAACTAGACACTATACCATTAAAACTGAGAGGGGGCGTACCTTAACCTTGACTGATAAGAGAGGAGGCGTTTCTTAGTGAACATCCTAGCGGCTCTTATCGATCTCCTCTACGGAGGTCGTGAACCCGGCTCTCCCGATCCGGGACGCAACATAGACGATCGCGGCGACTACCAGCATGTTACGGTGTACTCCCCGCGCCAAGAAGTGCGTACGAGTTTCGATGAGAGCGACAAGGGAGTCAGCGGACTCCACTCCACCGACCAGAAGTCGCGCGACAAGAGATAACTCATATACTGGTTAAGGACGCCCCCTCCTTAACCTGCTTATTTACATGAGTAAATTCAGAAAGTTAATGGAAAAATACTCCAGCGCAACTTTAGTTGATGGGTGGTTTAAAGAGAGATCCGGCGATCGTAGGCTGCCGAACGTTGATCAGGTAACTGATATTTTCTACAAAGCCGCTAGAGATTTTAAGGCAGGAGAGTTAAGCTTAAAAGATTTTTCTGACGTATGCGGAGAGCTTCTTTTTGGGGCGTACCTACAATATGCCCCCACAAGGAAAAAGCAATCGTATCATCTGCTTCTTACGGTTAAGCCGAATCCATCGTTGAACTCTGAATCTTCAAAGCGTAAATTAGATCCAAAAATAGAAAAAGCCCTATTTGCATTTTCTGATCCATATGGAGAAGAAGTTGATAAGCATTGGCGCCTTAAAAAAGAATTTCACGAGAAGTATCTAGGGTTTGTAAAGTGATTTGCTCACAGAGGCCGCGTAATTGTCTGCACTTTTTATTTGTTTTATGAGTCGGCTTTCTATTTTGTATGCTTATTATTGCCAAACCAATTATTCAGGAGGGATTTTATCTCTTTGGTTGCGTTGCTGGGCAGTTTTGCGTCGCTTATAACAACAACTCTCGGCTTTTGTTTATAGAAGATTTCTTTGTGAACGTTTTCGACAGTTTCCGGATTAATTTTGTCAGCCAAATGAAGCAAGCTTTTTAAATCAGAGTATCCCGTCTCCTCTTCTAAAAGAATATTTGTCGTAAATTCGTAACGATAATAATTATTTTTCCATTCCGCTTTTGTTTCTGCTAAGAACTTCTTTTTTAATCTATTTAACAAATCTTCGGGGAGTAATTCTCTCGCCGGTTTTAATATGGTGTTTTTTGTAGCAACTACATAGCTGTGTATTTTATTTATTGGAACATGACTCCAAAAAACAATTAATCCTATTTCCGGAAATGTTTGTCTAAGGAAATGGCTTGTGTATATGCCTTCCCGTCTTAATTCTGAATATGTTTGATTGGAATATTGCCCAACGATACTTCTGCAAAGAAGGCCGATAACCATGTGTTTAGCTGCATTGGTTCGATCTATTTTTGCGGGCAATTTATATCCTTCATAAACCAAGGCTACATATGCCGAAGAGGCGTTGTTGGCCGACCTTATTTTGTTGCTCGTGTAAACTTGTAGTTCTTTCGGTGTGAGGCGGAATTCATTCTTATCGACGGCCGACCTCCTCGTCCTGCCGTCGGCGCCTAAAGCAATATTATTAAACAAGTCCTTGATTTTCTTCTCTAATTGACTAGAAGGCTGGTGAATTCCGATAAACAAGGATACCCTGTCCTCGGTCTTTATTCCGTCAAAATATTTCTTTATATCTATGAGAGAAACCTTCTTTGTTTTTATCAACTCGTCGGGTAACTGAATCGCGTATCTGCACTGCGGGCTCATAAATATTCTTTTGGCAACCGAATCGTATACTAACGAATCAGGCCTGTTTAATACGGAGGCCGTCTCGTTTATGATCGATTCTTTTTCATATTGAAAAGTTTGTTCGTCCCCGAACTTCTCGGCTCCTATTACGCTTAGAACTGTTTTGCACTCATCTATAAAAGTTTTCGTTTTCGTGGTTATAGACAATCTTATGTATCCTTGCTTTACCACCCCGGATATTTTAGTTTCATTTTTTATATTTGGCAGTATTCTACCAAGCAGATAATGTTCTAATGTATGAGCGAGAACTCTATTCTGTAAGTGCGGGTATTCCAGATCTTTCGTGTCGATTATTAGATCGGCAAATGCCGAATCTGTTTTTTGCGGGAGAGAAATAACGTGTATATCGGGCTTTTCACCGATTTTCCGGTAAACGCTATTAGGCATAATATGATTCTAGCTCCTATCTTAAGTGATAAAAAGAGGCGTTGGTTGTATAACCAACGCCTTGTTCAGCGACCTACTTGCCGCTGTTGCCGTTTGAGCTGTCCTCGACTTGCCGCTTGTCGCCGTTGGAATCCGTCCTCCAACGGCTGCCGTCTTGGTGCTCGGTATAGTGCGGACCGTTCTCGTAACCGTGATAGGTTCTCGTAGACCCTTCGTCCGACTTCGAAACCCGGAATCCTACTTTGTCGCCGTCCTGCGTCGTGCCGTGAGTCACGTTGCTTTCACGACCCATAACTTATCACCCCCTTTCATGGTCCTGTCCCAACTTGGATAGGAAATTATTGATCGCAACAAGACTGTCTATAAAAATTGCGAACCGCACAACGTCGTACCTTTCACCGTTCCACAGGCGTTGCTTTCTAAACCTTCCCTCCTCTGTCATTACTCCGGTTTTCTTAATAACGTTAATGACAGCTGAGTTGTACTCGTATACCTCCATGTATACCTTGAACAAGCCGCGTGTTGTGAAGAGATGTTGCAGAAGCAACGCGACTCCGTCCACGCCATAACCTAAGTGTTGCTTGTCGTCCTGGAGAAAGATCGTTATAAAGGCATACGCGTCAACTCTGTTAAAATTGTATGAGTATACGGTGCCGATGAATTCGCCATCGCTCTTGCGTTGCACCACGAACTGTTCATGGCGATCACGGCGGAAATCTCCATTGAGCTCCGCAACAAAACCGCTGTAATCTATTCCGCTTCTGCGGTTAGTGCAGTTTCTTAAGAACGTTGCTGAATTACGCCAATGATGCAAAATGGGAAGGTGAACATCCCTAAGAGGAACCAGTCTGACCCTTTTGGTCTCTGGATAAACTACACCTCTTAACGGCTGATGTGTATCCGTGCTTTCACTACTCAATTTATACGCCTCCTAAAGTGCCTACACTCAATATAATTGTATAACACAATTAAAAACTTTTAAAACGGTACGGAGAACAATATACTTAAGTCAATGTTTACTTATCTGGTCTGGAGGTTGTGGGACGGGATATCGGGGTTTGTCCAGCATTGGTACGCCGACGGGTTCAAGGCTGTCGCGGGGACGGCGGTCGAGTTCTTTTATCGGCTTGATAAAATATTCGCCGTGAAAGTAAATCTGAAACTGTTATTCACCCCGCTCTATCAGGACAGAAGCTTTATCGGATACGTGCTGGGGTTTCTATTCCGCAGTTTCCGCGTTTTAATCGGCGGGGTTATTTATATTTTTCTAGGCTTTGTCAGCGCCTGTGCGTATATAGCCTGGGGAGCTATACCCGTCTTTCTGCTATACAAGGCAATTACCGGAATAATATGAAAAAAATAACCGCAAGAATATATTTTGACGAGCCCCTGATAAGGTTGTCTCATCTGGAAAGGGTTTTTTCGGGAATAATAACTTCGGTTTGGGAGATCGTCTTCGTGGTTTCCTCTTTCGTGCTTCTCGCGTCAACCGTGCCGCCCCTGCGCTACGCGGGAGCGTTTATGTTTTTATTCGTTCTAAACACCGCTTATCATTTTTTTCAGGGGAGAAGGGAACTTTCCATAATCTCCGACTCTAAAAAGGCGAATGCCGCGGATTTTCTTACGCCTAAGGCGCGAAATATTATCGTGTCGGCGTACGGCAGATCGCGGGTTTTCGGCGGCGGCCCTCTTTTGTATATCGCGGCCGAGCTTTTGAGGGAACCGGTTGTCAGAGAGGCTCTGCTTAGGATGGATGTAAACGGGAAAGAAATGGAAGACAAGATAGACGAGAAGATAGAAAAAAGTTTGTCTACGAAACTTCCGCAGGAAAAAATTGCCAATGACATTTCAAAGCTGGCGGCGGCCGCGGTGCCGTTAGCTTTTTATGCCGGAAGGAAATTTGTCGGACCGGCGGATCTTTTCGCGGCTTTGCGCGAAATAGAAGAAGATCGGATAACTTCTGTTTTTGATATGTTCGAGATAGCGTCCGGAGATCTGGAAAGAGCGCTTATCTTCGGAAGATTCAACGGGTCCGTTGCCCTGCCTTCCAGTCTCGGCGGATTTATCGGGACGCCTTATGGCATGAGACATAGATATATGAACCGGTCGTGGACCGCCAGGCCAACGCCGTTCTTGGATAAATACAGCGCGGATTTAACGGATTTAGCCAGGGCTGGAAAAATGGGGTTCATGATCAATCATGAGGAAGAATACGACCGGCTTTTGGATACGCTCTCGAGGCCGAATAAACCGAACGCGCTTTTGGTCGGCGATCCGGGCGCGGGCAAGGAGACTATCGTGGCGCATCTGGCTTACATGATAAGCAAGGATGACATTCCGTCTCCGCTTTTTGACAAGAGAGTGGTTGCTTTGGATATAGGCGATATTATCGCCGGAGCGGATCAGGCGGAGATAGAGGAGAGGATAAAAAAAGTTTTTTCCGAGATTAACGCGGCCGGGAATATAATACTTTTCATAAATGATTTTCACAACTTGGTGAGAACCGCCGACGGAAAGGGGCTGAACGCAGCGGATGCGTTTCTTCCTTATATACTCTCCAATGATTTTCCGGCCATAGCCTCGACTTATCCGAAGGAGTACAAGCAATTTATAGAATCCAACGGCTCGATTAATAGCGCGTTCCAGATTATTAACGTGCGCGAGCTTGACGAGGACGAGGCGGAAAGGGTTCTTATATACGACAGTCTTTTGCTTGAGAAAACCTATAGGATAAAGATCTCTTTCGCGGCGGTTAAGTCGGCTGTCCAGCTGGCGCACCGCTATTTTGGCGACAGAAGGCTGCCGTCTTCAGCCGACGACCTGCTTAAAGAAGCGCTTGCGGACGCCAGCCGCAGAAGAAAAGGAATTCTTGAAGCGGAAGACGTCGTGGCGGCCGCGGAGCGCAGAGTAAACGTTCCCATACACCGCCCCGGAAAAGAAGAGTCCGAAACGCTTCTTAACATGGAGAAGATAATACACGAGAAGCTTATCGATCAGGAGCAGGCGGTCACCGCGGTTTCGAGAGCTTTAAGGGAATACAGGAGCGGACTGAGCCGCAGAGGCGGACCGATAGCCGCATTCCTATTCGTAGGTCCGACCGGAGTCGGAAAAACGGAACTTGCAAAAATATTGGCCGAGATACAATTCGGATCCCAAAATGCCATGGCGCGTTTCGATATGTCCGAATATCAAGACAAGCAAAGCGTCGCTAGGTTTATCGGCTCTCCCGACGGGGCTATGTCCGGGGATTTGACAGACAGAATAATAGAACATCCTTATAGCCTTGTTCTTCTGGATGAGTTCGAAAAAGCGCATCCGGATATTCTTAATCTTTTCCTGCAGGTTTTCGACGACGGCAGACTCACCGACAGTACCGGACGCGTGGCGAATTTTCAAAATTCGATAATTATCGCTACCTCGAACGCGCACTCCGATATAATAAACACCGCTTTAGGGTCGGGGGAAAGCATGGATGATGTTTCAGGATATCTCAAACAAAGACTGACGGATGTTTTCAAACCGGAGCTGTTAAACAGGTTCAGCGGGATAATTATTTTCAAATCTCTTTCGCCGGATGACTTGAAGTCGATAGCTAAATTGCAGATCGCGGAATTGGCATCGTCTTTAAAGGAAGCGCAAGATATTGATTTAACCTGCGATGATGCGGCAATAGACTTGCTGGTTCAGCTGGGATACGATCCGGCTTTCGGCGCGCGGCCCCTCCGTGGCGTTATTTCCGACAGGATAAAGAGCGAACTCTCGGAAAAGATATTGAGCGGCGATATTAAAAGAGGCGGGTCGGTTTCGCTCGGCGCAAACGGTGAAAAATTTGTTTTCAAGCCGGAAGACGATAAATAAAAATCCCAACCAGGACCACCTCCCAACGGCCACGCCGTACCGCAGCTCCAACGGAGACCGTATCCGGATAATGGAGGGTTACGGCCCCGCCAACCAACTCCCGCGATCATAGCAATGGTTCGGCAATTCAATATCCGTCTGATTCTGCTAAAATGTATCCATGTATGATAAGGCAAACGAGCGAAGCTCGTTCACGTTGA
>JAKCBB010000002.1 GCA_021839365.1 bacterium
GCCGAACATGGTCTTCCAGGGTTTTCGCCACCAGCTTGAGTGCCGCGTCTCCCGCATCGTGCCCATAAGTATCGTTTAACTTTTTGAAGTTATCCACGTCAAGCATTATTATGCTCAGCATTGTCAGGTTGAACTTATCCTTGGACCTGCCGTGCGCCTGGCTTTTTCCTACCGCGGCTATCATTTTTTCAACGCCGTCCGTAAATCCGCGGCGATTAAAAGCTCCGGTCAACGGATCCTTGTAGACCATGAGCTTCAGCCGCTCTATTTCTTTTTTCAGTCTAGAAAACTCAACCGGACTTAGATTAACGCTGGGCATAAGCGGATAAGTTTTAATCTAGGAAGTTTCCCCTTCTCTTTCAACGTTATCCACGAACTCCGCCGCTTCGTTTCTGAAGTTGGCCGCTTCCTTAGCAACCAGCTCGTTGAAGTTCGGGATGCGCTGATTCAAGAACTCGGAAATCTCGTCCCCGGTAGTTCCCTCCGAACTCAGTAATTTCTCGAAAGCGTCCTGATCCGCCTCGTTAAGCAAATCCAGGGAATTAACTATTATGTTCTGGAAGATTATCCGACTGATGCTCTCAAGCGCTTTTTCCTGCTCCTCCGCGGGAAGAGCGTCTAATCCCAAACCTTTTACGATATTCTGTTTTATTTCCTGATCCATTTTCTTGTTCTTATTTTAGACCTTTTACTTTCCTACCTGCGTTGCTTTGGTTAAAGCCGCCTGTAAAATTTCCTGTATATTAACTGGGGTAGTGTTGTTGATCTTAGCTGCTTCATTTACCCACGACGAGTTCCCCATTGCCGCTTTAATCGCCGCTGACCCGACTTTTCCGGACGCGATGCCCTGGAACAACTCTTTTACGTTCGCCGTATTCAAAGCCTGTTCCAGAATAGCATGCATTTTATCCGGCGTGACATTATTGAGCGCCGCCAATCTATCCACCCACGACTGATCCGACAGCGACGTTTCTATCTGCGCGCTTTTAAGCTGGCCCGCATCAAGATTATGTATCCACAATTGGACATTCTGCGCTTTATCTAAGGCTTCATTCAAAGTCTTCTGCATGTCATCCGGCGTAACCCCCTTGATTTGCGCCAGCCTGTCAATCCATTCTTTATTGCCCAGCGCCGTAGTTATATCCGCAGGTCGCAAAGTTTCGTCGTTAAGTTTAGCCAGCCACTCTGCCGTATGCTGGGAATAGTCAAGCCCCGACCTAAGGTTTTCATATAATTGATTAAAAGGAGTGCCCGTTACTTGAGCCAGCTGTTCGATTCTTTCTCTGTCATACAAAACCGACGTTATCTGAGACGGAGTCAACGTCTCATCCTTAAGCCTGGACAAGAAAGCTTCGCCCGTAGCGCGGGAAAAATTGTCCGCGGGAACGACAAACGCTTCTGCCGGAGCGGAAACTCCGGATCCCCCCGCAGCACCCTCATCGGAATGGGCTGCAGAGGCGACACCGGATAGTTTCTCCTGCGCCTCCTGCACGGAAGGCAAAGGCTGTCCGGAAAACTTTGTAGCGAACTGGTTAAGAACCTCGTTATTGTGCGTTATGCTTTGTACGTCTGCGGCTGAAAGTCTCTCGGCATGCGCGGCTGTCGCGTGCAACCATTCTTGCCCGCTTTGCGTTGCGAATAAATTAGACAGGTCAAGCTTCCCGTCCATCATATACTTCGACGGATCGGCCATAACCTTATCCTTTATGGCGTCTATATAATAAGTCTTCGCCGCTTCCAGAGCATTTCCATGCAAGCCGCTGGCTTGCAAGGCATCGAATTGCTTCGTGCTTTGAAGCACGTCTGAAACCTTGTTCCAAACCGATTCGCCGTTCATCGGCTGGATATACTCGCTCGGCGTAAAAGTTTCCGCGGCGGCTCCTCCTGCTCCGGCAGTTCCAGCCGCGCCACCTGCATGCTCGGCCGACCCGTGAGAAATAGGCGCAATTCCGCTTCCGGACATATGCAGTGCTTTGGCGACAGCGTCCGCATGATGGCCTAATATAAATGAGGTTGCAACTCCCGCGCCGACTTGTGCCGCGAGCATTCCGATTCTTCTCCTTTTTTCACGCTGTTCGGCAATGGTTCGCATCTCTCCATATTCCTGCTGCATTTTTATAAACTCATCAAGCGATGCTCCGGTAAATTTTCCGCGCATCGATCTTTCTTGATACGCCAATCCTTTCTTTTCTCCGCCGAATACCTTATCCCACGTTTTTAAACCTAATTCAGCGGTTGCTCTCGCGCCTATTGACGCGCCGCCGCTTATCCATCTCCTCATAACCGCAGCTCCTCCGAAAACAAGCACTGCCGGAACGGTTGCTATAGCGCCCGTTCCAACACCGAGCGCGAGCGACACTCCGGTCGAGATGGCCAGCCTTTTCCACCTCGGCTGTTTCATCCACCAGTTAACCGCTTTTTGGACAGCGCTTTTTTCTTTCGGCGGAAAGTTTTCTATGTTCAAAGCCTGCGAGCGTTCGTACTCTTTTATAAAATGCTCGTTAAATAATTCAGCTCTATAGTCCTTAAGTTTATTATCCTTATCAGGGTCTCCTTCCAGTTCTTTGCCTTTGGCTTCGATTAACGCGCTAACGCGTTTAGCCACTGTTTCATAATGAGATCTCCTTGCTTCTTCCGCGGCCCTCAACAATCCTTCCAGCTCTTCTCCGCTCTTTTTAGCTCTTTTACTAGTTCTATACGCGGAGTAGGCCGCGGCTTGTTTGTTCCGGGCCTCTTCTACAATATTTTCATATTCAGCGGATGCCGCTGATTCTTCCGGCTTTTGTTCCGCCGCTTGTTCAGACGTAGCGGCAGCTTGATCAAGAGATTTAAGTTCTTCCTCCAGCCCTATCTGCTTTTCCTTAAGCTGCGGGGTAACAATGGCGGCCTTTCTTATCTCCTCAAGTTCTGATTCTACTTCTCTTCTCCGACTATCTCTTTCCTCAATTTCCGCTTTCTCTGCCGCTATTTTTACCTCATTTTGCCTCTCCGGAGTCAGTTTCCCGCTATCCAATTCGGCAAGTTGAGTCTTAAGTTTTTCCGTTTCCGCCTTAACATCCGCGCTTTGGTATTGCGCCCCGCCAAGTTCTTCCAGCCTCGCCTCTATTTTTCTTCTGTCCTCGTCTATCGCTTTTTGTTCCGGAGAAACCGTGATCCCCCTCTTTGCAGTCGGTTCTTCCGGCTTTTGTTCCGCCGCTTGTTCAGACGTAGCGGCAGCTTGATCAAGAGATTTAAGTTCTTCCTCTCCTGGCTCATTCTTCGCTGGCGTCTGGGCAGGCAAAGCTTCCGACTCTGATTTGCTTGTTGCGTTTAAAGCCGCTTCGGCAGGAGTCGGCCTAAACCCCGGCTGGCCGAAAGAAGAAATGCGCCCTTCCAAAAAGGAATCTCTGGCTTCCGACGTTTGGCCTTCCGCATATCTTATCCCCTCTCTTATCTCTCTTGCCTTATCGGCATTCTCTGGGGAACGAGGTAAATTCCTTAATTGGGCTTCCAGTCTTCCCTTTTCCGCATAAAGCGGCTTAACGATGTTAAAATATTCGCGCTGCTCCGGAGTTACTGGGATTTCTTTATTGTTTCCCCCCGTATTATTCCCTTTTACACCTGGAACTTGTTCACTCATATTGGCTTGTATTTGTAATTAAATCTTCATCCCAAATTTTAATTAAGTCAACCCCTAAGTCTTCTGAACACATCCTCCTCCACCGACTTCCTGCCGCGGCCATACTTCAACCGCGAAACCTCTTTCACCACCCTCGCTGTTTCCGCGATTCCTGTCTGCGGGGGCAGAGTTTTTATATTAAACGGCTTCGCCGGCTGACCTCCGACAAGAAGCTTGGCATAGGCATTGTAGTTATCTATATTTGTAAGGTCTGCCTTGGAAAATGTCGGCTCGAATTCTTTTCCCAATTCTTCCGCATCCGGTACGCCGACGCGGAAAACAACTTTAGACCCGACGTTTCCGAACACCGCGTCCCTTATCCTGTCAGTCAATTGAGCGATGAACTGATGCGCTATGGTAAGATTAAGCCTGTATTTCCGGGCCTCGGAAAGAATGACCGCGATAGAATCGGTGGTAAAATTATGAAACTCATCTATATAAAGATAGAAATCTCTCCTCTGGCTTTCATCTGAAATATCCACTCTTGAAAGCGAAGCCATCAAAAGTTTCCCCACTATAATCATGCCCAAAAGATTGGCGTTTATATCCCCTATTCTTCCCTTCGCCAGATTGACGATAAGCGCCTTGCCTTCGTCTATCACTTTGCGGAAGTTAAACGCCGACTCGGTCTGGCCTATTATCGGCCGGATATAATCGTTGGCCGTAAAATTGTTGAACTTAGAGGTGATATACGGAGTGATGTTTGCGAGAGCCGCCTCCCCGCCGGCTTTCACCGCCTCTTTTTCCCAAAAGTCTATCACCGCAGGGTTCATTATTCTTTTTAGTTTTCTTCCCCTGTACTCCGCATCCGTAAACACCCGCGGAACTTCCATAAGAGTGGCCGGCTCGTTGTGCATATCCTCCATCAAAAGCAAAAGCGCGTTCTTCATATATTGCTCGAACATCGGACCCATCGTCTCCGGAGGGAAAAGCTTGTTGAAAATTCCCTGCATTTCGTTCACAATGAACGTTTTTTCCTCCGGCCGCGCCATATTGTACTCAAGCATATTCAACCCGACGGGGCGCTCGATATCGGAAGGATCCAAAACAATTATGTCGTCATATCTTTCTTTCGGGGCCAAAGCCATGATTCCTTCCGCCAGATCTCCGTGCGGATCGATTATGGCCATCCCCTTTCCGTTCTGCAAATCATTAACCGCCATGTTTTTGAGCAACGCCGATTTTCCCGTCCCGGTCTGGCCGATTACATAGAGATGTCTCCGCCTGTCGTCTTCGGAAAGCATTATTGTCTTTCTCTCTCCGCGAAAAACGCTCTCGCCCAAAACCACTCCGCTTGTCGGCAGGTTGGCCGGCGCCGGAGCTTCTTTGCTCTTCAGCCACTTTATTTTTTGCACTCCGATAGTCGAAGTCGGCAGGTGGAAAATACTCGCCAGTTCCGTCGAATTTAAGATCATCGCCTGTGCCGGAACAAACTGCCTGAAAGAATAAGCGAAAGAAAGACCGCTTGCATTGCCCGGCTTAACGGCGTTTATCTCGCCTCTCCTCTGCGATTGGAACTGTGAAAAAGAATCGGCTGCGGACATCGCCAAACTCTCCGCCGCCGCGTAATCCGCCGCCGACGCCAATATCCTGAAGTTGACCTCGAATAGCGGATGGGCGATTTTGGATTCCAAAGCCTTAACTCCCTCTTCGTCTATTATCTTCGGTCTGCCAGCTTCTCCTTCGTTTTCTTTTTTTGGTTTGGGATTTATCGCCGCGGCTAAATCCTTTAAACCTATTCCCGCCGGCGCGCTGGTAATTTTCTCGAAACTTTCTCCTTTTTTAAGTTCTCCTATTTCGCGCATTATATTTTTCTTCGTCGATGAGGCCGCCGGCCTGGCAACGATTTGGATAGCCATTCCTTCACCGGCCTCCGCGACATTCGCAAGCGCGCTCAATATCGGAGCGAAAGTATCTATATTGGTTTCTTCGTATGTCCGTATGGGAAGCGAATAGCCGCTTTTCTGTTTTAGATAAACGCCCGCAGCCGCGCCCGATGGGTTAAAAATATTATAATCCTCCGCTTCCTGCGCCTGTCCGTCCGGAAACAGGCCCTCTATCTGTCTCTTGACGGTAGGAATGTAATTTGCCGGAACGGAAACGTAAAAGTGTATCTCCTCCCCTATGTGGTGTACTGCCGCCTCCAAGACGAAAGGGGTTTTTAATCCGGATAGCAGCGCGTAAAGTTGCGCGGATTTATTTATCTCTTCTTTTAAATCCGTATCCGCGTCAGGCTGTTTCTGGGTCAGTCTTACAAGGAGAAGTTTCAGGTTTAATGAATTTGCGATAGATTGCTTGGCCGCGGCTTTTTTGAGAAAAAATAAAAATATTATAAGCGCAACGAGTATGGCCGCTCCTGCCGCCCATATCATATTAATTTCCTGGACTTCATCTCTGCGTAAAGCTTGTCGACCAGGGCGTCATGAAACGCATCCAAAACAAAAGGGCCGGCGGCCCTTGCCTGTTTGGCCGCTTCTTCAACGCCGCTTCTAAACGCGGTTTCCAAAAGCCTTTCTACTTCCAGTCTTATTTCTTCCGGAGCCTGGTTCACGTAATCCGGGAGATAAGGAGACTGGCTGTCTTCTCCGGCATTCGTCGAAGCCTTTGCACCAGGTCGCGCCTGGATGCCGTAAACTTCCGGCTGCACCGCTTGTTTTAAAACTTCTCTTGAACTTTCTCCCGCGGATTTTTCCTTAACCTCGGCCGCAAGGCGCGCGATATCCGCCTCTATCGCCGATTGTGCCGACCCGCTCCCTTCGATTCTCTCCAGTGCCATGACTTAATAATAAGACCGCGCGGCGCAAAAAAGAAGACCTGCGAAATTTTACGCCGACCCCCGTAGCACCGCCTCCCTGGTTCTACTGTTAGAAGCAAGAGTCTTCCATAATAAAGAAGATTTGAACTTAGCTTCGTCTCCGAATTCGCTTACAGCCTCGTTATTCACATAATTCTCAACAAACCTTGAGATGGTTTCATTATGTTCCGGACGCAAATTGGCAAGCGCGTCCTCCAGTTTGGCTCGGTCTCCGCCCACCGCGTCCAGCAGCGCCGAGTTAAGGAGGCTTTCTATCGCGCTTTCGGCATACTCCCTATCGAATCCGACAGCATCGGCGAACGCGGCCATAGCCCCGTATATACCCTCGCACTCATTAACACCGGAAGCGGCGGCCATAATATACGATGGCCTGGATTCCAAAGATTCCAAGGATAATACGATCTCCTGCCTTACCCTGGGGGTAAGGAACTCCGGATTCGCCTTAATGAGCTCGGTTGCTCTTACAATATCCCGTGCGTCAAAAATGTTTTGGGCTTCTCCTTCTATTATCTCATCCATCTTTTGTCCGGGAATATTGCTGAAAAATTTATTATTTACAAGACGGCGCAGCGATTCGTAAAACTCATATTTCTCGTCTCCTATTTCGTGCCTGAGGTATCTGGCTATTTTCCTATATTCTCCGGTATCGAACAAAATCATCGCTGATTTAAGCTCTTCCGTTTTACCCTCGTGCTCCGCTACGAAAAACAAATCTCCCAAGAGAGAATAAAAAAAATCGAACTCCTTTTGCAGCTCGGCCAGATACCGGTCCATATATTCCAAGACGGTTTTCTTTGACTCCCCGCTTCTTTTGTTGCTGGAACTTTCGAAAGCGCGCCTTACCGCATTCAAGTAGCTTTTGACTTCATAAAATGCGGCGAGCTCCGTATGAAGTCTCCCTTTTCGGAGTTCGTCAAAATTAGCGACAAGCTCTCCTTTCGAGGAAAGAACTGCCCTTTTGGCCCGCTTTATAAGCATGTCGAACTGTATTTTGCGGAGTACTTCCGAACCGCTGTCAACAGCCTGAAGAAAACGGCTGAACTCGTCGCCGGCGGCTTTCTTCTTGGTTATGTCCGCACGCGGCCTGTCATCAAACGCCTCATAAACAGAGTGCGTGTTTTCATGGCGGATGCTCTCGGCTTCGTCTTCGGCGTCCCCGGATCTTCTTATGACGTTAAACACGTCTCCTTCGAAGTGAGCGCCGTATACTCCGCGGTCGTATCCCAAAGCGCCCATCTCTCCGTCATCGAGAAGAAAGCTGACGCTGAGGCTGGAAAAAACAGTTTCCTTTTCAGCCGCCGGAATATCCAAGTCGGATATTCTTTCCGGCATTCTGACCGCGCCGGGGTCTTTTTTAAAATCCTCGTAGCGCCGCGCCTTATATCTCAGTTGCGGCTTTGCGCCGCTGAGAACGCTAAAAAGACGGACATCGGGGTCGCCGTCAATTTCCGCTATCCTGTCTCTCGTTCTGTCGTTTTCCTCGCTTGATTTCTGAACCTCCGGGGAAGAGAAATCATAATCCGATTTTTCTATCTCCGCATCGATATTTTCGCTTATTCTGATCAAACGGTCCTTCTCGCTAAGCTGCGGAGCCGCGATTCCCCGATATCTCTCTAAAACGGCGTCTATCTTCGCCTCCGCGTTCCGGACGAATTCCTCTCCTTTTATATCCTCTCGTTCAAGCTCCCCGCGAAGTCCGGTAATCATTCCTATCCGTTCTCTCAGCCTGTCATAAAGAGCCTCTCTTTTTTCCGCTCTTGCTTCGCCCTCGGGAACGGAAGCTCCTTGTTCAGGAAATTTTTCCATACCACTATAGAGCGATCATTCCATATTTCTTAACGCCGCGACCCGCTCCTCTATCGGAGGATGCGTCATAAAAAGTTTTTCCATCCAGGAAATTTTCTTTTTATTCTTATACGGATCGCTTAGCCAAAGGTGCGCCGTGGCCGTATTGGCTCTGCGCATCGGAACGGCATTCTGTTCTATTTTCTTAAGGGCACTTATAAGCCCCTCGGGATAGCGTGTCAGCAAAACTCCCGAAGCGTCGGCCAAAAGTTCGCGCTTCCTTGAGACGGCCAGCTGAATGAGCGCGGCGATTATCGGAGAAATAATCGCAAACGCTATCGCGATAACAAGAGCCAGCGCGTTTCCGCTTCTCTCGTCGTCAAATCCCCAAAAGAGCGAGTTCATAAATATGTTGGCCAGAAGGGAAATTATCCCGACCAGAACCACGATAATGGACGACACCAGGATATCCCTGTTTCCGACATGGGACAGTTCGTGCGCGATAACTCCTTCAAGCTCCGTTTTATCCATAATCTTCAGCAGTCCCGCAGTAACCGCAATTGAGGCATGCTCCGGATCGCGACCGGTCGCGAAAGCGTTCGGCGACATATCCGGAACGACATATATCTTGGGCGTCGGCAATCCGGCGGTAATAGCTAAATTTTCAACGACGCGGTAAAGCTCCGGATTATCTTCTTTGTTTACAAGCTTCGCGCCGGAAGTCGCCAGGGCGATCTTATCCGACCAGTAATAGCCGATGAAACTGGCAACTACGCTGTAAATAACCGCCCCGACAAGAATCAGCGAGTTGCCGTAAATTTGAGAGAACACAAAACCGGCGCCGATAATAAAAACAAGAAAAACTGTAAAAATAAGATAGGTTTTTCTAATATTGGAATCTCTGTAGGAATAAACGCTGGCCATAATAAAAATCAAAAATCAAATCTCAAAGTGGAAAATAAACGGGTACGTATTGCTTTTCGCATTGTTATTTTATTTTTGAATTCACCTCGTTTCCGACAAGGATCAACGCCCAACACAAATATGAAAATCCAGACTTAAGACTGAAACTTAACCGCAACCGGTTCCCTTTCCGCCTCGGAGGAGGTTTCAAAGAACTTGACCGGCTTGACGCCAAAAGAATTCGCGACAACGTTCATTGGAAAAATCTGAATCATGGTGTTCAGATCTCTCGCGGTTGAGTTATAAAATCTGCGTGACGCCTGGATCTTGTCTTCGGTGTCGGTCAGCTCGTCCTGTAATTTAAGAAAGTTTTCGTTCGCCTTAAGGTTGGGATAGTTTTCGGCAACGGCAAAAAGAGTTTTAAGCGCCCCCGAAAGCATATTCTCCGCGCTATCCCTCTCTAAAGGATTCCCTCCCTGGGCAACCGCCGCTCTGGCTTTCGTTACATCTTCAAAAACGTTTTTCTCATGTGCGGCATACCCCTTAACCGTTTCCACAAGGTTGGGGATAAGATCATATCTTCTCTTAAGCTGAACATCTATATCGGAAAGCGCTTCGCTCGTCCGGTAGCGGAAAGTTACCAGCCTGTTGTAGGTGTAAATAACCCAAACGAGTATTAATGCCAGAACAATCAGCAGATAAATCATGATATTTACTTTTAATTCCCGCTTTTATTTTACCACCCTTCCGGCTAGTAATCCATCTCCCCGTAATCGCCATGGCTGTGGCCCGATTTTTCCTCCTTTTTCTCTGGAATATCAGCCACAACCGCCTCGGTGATCAAAAGCATGGAGGCGACGGAAATCGCGTTCTCCAATGCGGTCCTGGTTACTTTGGTCGGATCGATTACTCCGGCCTGTATCAGGCTTTCATAATTCCCGTTCAAGGCGTTAAAGCCGTAATCTTTTTCACCCTCTCTGACTTTATTTAAGACAACCGCGCCATCGTACCCGGAATTTCTGGCAATCTGCTGAACCGGCGCATAAAGCGCGTCGCGGACTATCTTCGTGCCGACACTCTCCGCCTTGGCCGGATCTATTTCTTTCTCCAAAACCGCTGCCGCTCTTATCAAAGCCACTCCGCCTCCCGGGACTATTCCCTCTTCGATGGCCGCCTTGGTCGCCTGTACCGCATCCTCGATTCTATGCTGTCTTTCTTTTTGTTCGACCTCGGTTGCCGCGCCTACCTTTATCACCGCCACTCCGCCGGAAAGTTTTCCGAGTCTCTCCTGCATCTTTTCCCGGTCATACTCTGAATCGGTTTTCTCGATCTGGGCTCTAATCTGGGCAATTCTTTTGTCGATGGCGTTTTTTTCTCCTTTGCCGCCGACTATAGTGGTATTGTCTTTATTGGATACAACGCGATGCGCCTGCCCCAAAGAAGCAAGCTCCGTGCTGGCGAGTTTCTTGCCGATTTCTTCCGAAACAAACTCCGCTCCAGTAACGGCTGCGATATCCTCAAGCATCTCTTTCTTTCTGTCTCCGAATCCCGGAGCTTTTACCGCCAAAACGTTGAATATGCCGCGGATCTTGTTTAAGAGCAGCGTTGCCAGAGCTTCGCCGTCAACATCGTCGGCGACGATAAACAGCTCTTTCTTTCCGCTCTGAATTATTTTCTCCAGGAGCGGCAGAAGATCGGAGATAGAGGAAATTTTCTGGTCCGTAACCAAAACGTACGGATTCTCCATTACCGCTTCCATTTTTTCGCTGTTCGTAACCATATAGGCCGAGACATATCCCCTGTCGAACTGCATTCCCTCCACCATCTCCTTTGATAGGCCCAGGGTCTGCGATTCCTCAACCGTTATCACGACATCCTTGCCGACCTTGTCTATTATGTCAGCTATCATCTGGCCGACCTCCGGATCGCGTGCGGAGTTTGAAGCAACCTGCGCGATCTCCTCTCTGTTGTTTATCTTCCTCGAAATATCCTTAAGGGCTTTAACGGCCGTACCTTTCGCTTTTTGTATGCCGTCATAAATCGCGACTGTATCTGCTCCGGCCGCAACATTCTTTAACCCTTCGTTAATAAGAACCTGCGCGAGAAGAGTCGCCGTCGTAGTCCCGTCTCCGGCAACGTCTCCGGTTTTCGAAGCCACTTCTTTTACCAAAGATGCGCCGATGTTTTCTATTTTGTCCTCCAACTCTATTTCTTTGGCGATGGTAACGCCGTCGTGGGTCACAACCGGCGAGCCGTAACTCTTACCGAGCACCACCGCTCTTCCCTTGGGTCCCAAGGTAACCTTAACCGCGTCAGCGAGCTTATCCACTCCCCGCTTCAGGGCCGCGCGCGCTTTTTCATCGAATAAAATTTGCTTAGCCATGTATTTTATATGTAATTAAGTTGCGACTACTCTTCTATTATTCCCAAAACGTCGTCCTCATCTCCTACGAGATACTTTTTTCCATCGATCTCGATTTCGTCCGGACCGTATTTTTTGAACAAGACCACATCCCCGACCTTCACCGACACCGGAATGCGCTCGCCTTTTTCGTTCAGCTTCCCGGGACCGGTCGCCAAGACCTTTCCTTTCATAGGCCTCTCTTTCTCTACCGTATCCGGTATAACTATTCCCGACTTCGTGGTTTTTTCGTTTTCCAAAGGCTCAAGAAAAATATGGTTTGAGAGAGGTTTTAGTTTTATCATCGTTTACTATTTACATAAGAAATAGGACGATTGTCAAGGTTTGGCGCAAAAAAGAAACCCGCGTCAAAAACCGTTCGGACGCGGGCACGGGCATAACGAAAGGTTGGGCATGTTTCTCGCTACCGGGCTACCAATATGCGGGTCTCAGGAACCCACAGATAATCGTATTCTCCGCAGTATGCGTTTAACTGCAGACCCTCTCCTCTTATATTTTCCACGCTAAACACGGCAGGGAGATAATCAAGGTCGGAAACCGGTTCCATTATCACGATGATGTATTCGCCTATGGGCTGCTCGCGGTACTGCAACCGCAGGTAGGGGGCGACTATTGCCTGGAGGATATTGGGCGTGCGTTCTTTTACGCGCTCGCAAAGCCTGTCGTAGCGCGCGGGGAACATAAAACCGAAATCCCCTACCCTAAGCAACGAAGTCTCGATTTTTGTTCCGGCGCCGGAGACCGGTATTCTTTCAAGGACCTCCGCGGCGCGCTCGTTTACCCGGAATCCTCCGGTTATAAGAGCTTCTAAAATCTCATCCGCGGATTTGTAGGAGCCGATCTCCACCGTTTTCCACACCGGAAATGTTCTTTTATTCACGGCGCCATCTCCTTTCCATTGTAACCGCAAAGGTGCAGTTTGAAACTTGTTCCTTAAAGATACATCTAAAAAGCCGGAAACAAAAGCGGTTTGGTTTAATTTTTAAAAACAGGAAGCCAGATAATAAACAAATGTGAAAAAAGACCGGACGGGAAATAACTTGTCAATTCTCTCCTTCCTCGCGCGGCTGCTCTAAAACCGGCGGTTCTATCTGCATGCTCTCGCCGCCGATTTTAACAACATCCTTATCTATCATTTTTAGTTTTGAATATCCTTTATCGTATGAGCTAACCGCCCTGCCGAGGTGCGTTCCGACATCTCTTATATGCTTCTCGTACTCCGCGAGGCGCCGTCCCAGTTCTATCACGTTTTTTCTTATTGCCTCCGCGGACTTATTGAACTCTATCTGCCTTAATCCCTGGACAACGGTTTGAAGATACGCGAGGAGCGATGTCGGGGAAACTATAATCACTCTTTTCTCCCGTCCGGCATATTCTACCAAGTCCCTCGCGGTAACCGATCCGACTTTGTTTATAAGCAAGTCGTAGTAGAGCGCCTCGGAGGGAATGAACATAAACGCGAACTCTATCGTCCCCTCTTCCGGCCGGACATATTTCGAGGTCTCATCGATTCTGTTTTTTAAGTCGGCGCGCAAGAGATCCTCCAGCCGCTTTTTTTCCTCGGGAGTTTTCGCCTCGATAAGCCGGTTATAGTTTTCCAGGCTGAACTTCGAGTCAACCGGAATTATCTTGTCTCCGTAAAAGATGGCGGCGTCCACCGCTTCCCCGTTTTTAAACTTATACTGAAGACCAAAGCTGTTCGGCGGCAGGGTGTTCCCCAGAACGGTTTCGAGATAATACTCCCCGAGCACTCCGCGCTGTTTAGGATTTTTCAAAATATCCTGCAGGCCGCGCAACTGGTCAGCAAAGCCGACGACCTGTTTGTTGGTCTCGTCGAGTTTGGTCAGTTTCTCCGTAACCTCGCGGACGATTTTCAGGTTCTCCCCGCTCTGCGTCTGTGAAAACTTGGAGAAATCTCCGAGCCGGCTGTCTATCATCCGGTTAATCTCGTTTATCTGGTTTTGGATAAGCAAAAGAGAGTCTCCCTGCGGCTCTTTCTTTCGAAGAAATGCCGCGTAAAAAACAGCCGCGGCGGCAATCCCGATAATAATTCCTAGAACAGCGTCCATCACGCCTATTATACTCCAATTTTAACTTCGGCTGTCTTGCGGCTTTTAGGCGTAACCCAAAAACCCAGCCTGAACTTCCCGCCAAGCGCCAGCCTTACCTGGGACTCTATTGCCGGAAGCGCGCCTAAGACTATCATGGTCGCCGGCATCAAGACCCATTGTGCGAAATAAAAAACATAATGGCGCGCCCTGAACCATTCCGGTTTCGGCGGCAGGATAGCCAGCGTTAAAAAACCTGACATGAATAACCCGAAAGATCCTATCCACATGAGATATGTCGTTATATGCGGAAGGTTATAAGATAAAACGGTTTCATTGAAAGCCTTTCCTCCCAAAACTACCGGCAGCCACCCCAGAGAAACCAATATCGCGCTTATTCCCCAGGAGTACGTCCCGCTGAATTCGCTATAAGCTCGGTAAAGTTTGCTTTTAAGCGGAATCATCCGGTTCAAAAAGAACTTCTTTACTATGTAAGGAAAGTTTTCCACTCCCCACGCCCACCTTCTCTGTTGTTTGTACAAATTACGGATAGTTTCCCATAAATTAGGTCCGACATTCACGTCCATGGAAACCGGATATTTCAGAGGAACGACCCGCCAGTCCCCGTTGTAATGCGTAAACAGCTGCCAGAAGATGTGTGAATCCTCCGACACGACATCCGTATCCCAAAACCCCATCTCGGCCAAAGACTTAAATGGAGTGGAATGCGAAGAAAAAGTCACCAGATGCTCCGGCCTGGATTGTTCCATCATCCCCCAGAAAGTGGTGGAATAGGCCATAACCCTCGCCAGGGCCGGCGAGTCGAAAATGTTGTTATTGAAGAAAGGTATCGGCTGGTAACTCGATCTCTGCGGATGCGGCGAGGTTAAAAACGCGTGAGTCAAAATCGCGAAATACTCGGGAGCGACCTGCGTATCCACGTCGAATACGGAGACCATTATCTTTTCATAATCCATCCCTAACGGATCTACGATCCTTGCCTTTGCCTCTTTGGCGGCCCAGGCCTCATTAGATCCTTTCCCGGGTATTTCTCCCGGAAGATCGGCGGGATGGGAGGTTATAAGAAACTTATAAAACTTATTCGCGTAAACTTTTCCGATCTCCTCCCCGTTTTTTGCCGCCGTTTCCCCCGCTCTTGCTTCCTGCGCCAAAACGACAATCATTTTATCCTTCGGGTAGTTCGATTTCAAAAGCCCCTCGAAGCTTTCCTGAATAACAAGAAAAGGCTCCTTATACATAGGAAGAATGATAAGATGATAAACATCCTCCCAGGAAGACGATGTTTTCGGATCGGATTTTAACTTTTCCATCCAGTCGGTTTTTAAATTCTTCTGCAGCTGCCTCTCGGTCGACTGAAGATGAAAATAAAAATAAATCGTCTTCAAAAGCCAGTATGTATCAAAGACAATAACCGCTATCGCGGCGTAAAAAGGACTGAATATGGCAAAAGCGATGAAGCCAAGTATCGTCCCTATGGTAAAAGTAGCCGGTAATATTTCCCAAATGCGCTGCATAATGAAATTCTTTCTCAAACGCCGAGTCCGCGATAAAGATCGATTTTCGCAGTACGGTGGCGTACCTTAAGATAAGCTCCGGGATTGGAATTTACAAGTAAATTCAGTATATTACAAAATAGCCTTAGCGGTTTAATCAACAGGCCCCCATCGTCTAGCGGTTAGGACAGCGCTCTTTCAAGGCGTAAACACCGGTTCGACTCCGGTTGGGGGCGCCAGTAACATTTCCGGCACGGCCTCGGCAAGCGTGCTTGGAGCAGTCGCTTCACTTGGAACAACGAGCGCAGTCGAACTGTCTTTTTGAATTTTGAACCTAGTCTATCTTTATACGCACCTTTTTGCTCTTTTCCCGGTGCAGTTTCGGGAGACGTATAGTGAGAACTCCGTTTTTTAGTGAGGACTCGGCTCGCTCCGCATCTATTTCCTCTGGGAGGATAACGGAACGGGAGAACTTCCCCCAGAAGCATTCCTGGAAAAGATAATTCCCCTCCTCGGCGGAACGCCTCTTATGCCTCTCCCCGCGGATAGTTATCGATTCCCCTGAAACATCCAAATCGATATCGCTCGGCTCCACCCCGGCTATCGTGGATTCCACCACAAACTCCGACGGAGTTTCATACACATCGACGGTGAGCTGTCCCTCCTCTTCGTCAGCGATACCGCTGTCGTCTTTATCTATATTGATGTTTACCATGTCAAGCTATAATTTTTTCTTTTATTGTTTTAATTATATCAAAATCCCTGAGAAGGAAAATGGCGGCGACAACCAATATGATGCTTGGATAAATCGGCAGGCCGGGGAAACCGAGCACCAGCCAGTTGAAAGAGGTGTGGATCAAGGTCGCGACAAACAATCCTCTTAAAGCCCTTCCCCGCATCCAATAATAACCGACAAACCCCGAGGCGATAGCGTGTAACAGCGTGGCTCCGATAAACCGGAGTATCACAAGATCCGGGATAGCCGAAAGAGCGCTCCCCGCCAGCTCAAAAAAGTTTTCTATCGCCGCGAATCCCAAACCGACGGTGATAAGATAGATCATTCCGTCTATCGGCTCGCGAAAATACTTGTCGCGTCTCAAAAGCACTCTGGCCGACAGGAACTTCGTCGTTTCTTCAATAAGGGCGAAGACTAGAAGTCCGAGTATGGAAAACTCGGCTATATTGAATTTGACGAAGACTCCCTTAAGCCAGAATTCGATAAGTATCGCCGAGGAGGCGGCCATAAATCCGCCTAAAAGAAAAAATTTCAACACCTCTCTGCCCGGTTCCGGCTTGGCATCTTCGCGCAGAAAAAAAACCAGCCAGATTAATGTCGGCAGAAGTCCGAACGCGGCCGCTACGACCAGCTTGGCTATTTCCATTTTTCAACCATTAAAAGCTTGCCCTCGTTGCCGGGCAAAAGACCCCAAATCTCCTCGGTAACAAACGGCATAAACGGATGAAGCATTTTTATCTGCTCTCTAAGCATGCGCATGACTGTTTCCTGCGCCGCCGCGCGATCCGGCTGATTATCGGAATTCAGTCTCGGTTTAAACGATTCTATTGCCTTATCCGCGAAAATATCCCAAAAGTAGTGGTAAAGAGAATCGCCGGCGCGGTTGAAATCGAACTTGTCCAAATAGCGCGATACCCTTTTCTTCAAGTCTTTTACTTCCGCAATCCGCTTTTTGTCATCAGCCGTAAATTTCGGCTTGGTTCTTGTCTCCGAATAATTCAGGAGGACGAATCTGCTGGCATTCCATATCTTAGTCGCAAAATTCCTATACCCGCGTATTTTGTCCTCTGAAATTTTTATGTCGTTCCCCGGAGCCGATCCTATGACAAGCGAAAGCCTGACGGCGTCCGCTCCGTACATCTCGCTCATAGACAAGGGGTCGATGGTGTTTCCCAAAGACTTGCTCATCTTTCTGCCCTGCGCGTCGCGCACCAACCCATGCAGATAAACTTTCTCGAAAGGAACTTCGCCCAAAAGGTATCCGCTCATAAGAATCATTCTTGCCACCCAGAAAAATAAAATATCGTATCCGGTCTCGAGGACGCTTGTCGGATGGAACTCCAGAAAATCTTTGGTTTCCTTCGGCCAGCCAAGCGTGGAAAAAGTCCATATACCGGAAGAAAACCAGGTATCCAAGGTATCTGGATCCTGCTCCCATCCACCGCCTTTAGGCGGTTTAACGCCCGCGTAAATATCTTTACTTGTTTTTGATTTTTGATTTCTGGTTTTCGAGTTGCTCTTGTACCAGACGGGAATCCTGTGCCCGTACCATATCTGCCTGCTTATGCACCAGTCGCGGAGATTATCTATCCAGTGGAAATAAACTTTCTCAAAACGCTTCGGGAGAATCTTGATCTGGCCGTTCTTCACGGCCGCCTTCATCATTTTCTTTAAAGTTGTCTTCTCCCCGCTCTTTATCCCCTTTATTTTTGACTTCTTCAAAAGAAATTCCCTGTTGACATCAACGAACCACTGCTCTTTTATCTGCGGCTCGATTCTCCCGCCTCCGCGCTGATTGACCGCGACGTTATGCGTGTAATTTTCCTCTGCTTTTTGGAGCAGTCCCCTTTCCTTGAACTTCTCGGCGATAAGAGGCCGTGCTTTGCTGATATGCAGCCCGGCGAACTCTCCGGCCAGCGGAAGCAGTTTCCCGTATTGGTCTATAACCTGTTCCTTGTCTAATCTCCTCCTTTCGGCAATCTCGAAATCGGTCGCGTCATGCCACGGCGTTATCGTCATAACTCCGGTGCCGAACTTCATATCCACCGCCTTGTCTTTTATCACGGTCGCCATAATCGGTCCATTGATCCATTCCACCTCTAATTTCTCGCCGTCGCGGTACTTGGCGTATCTTTTGTCGTCCGGATGCATCACCACGTACTTGTCTCCGAATTTCGTTTCCGGCCTGGCGGTTCCTATGATAAACGGCCCGAACTTCAAATAATAGAAAGGGACTTTCTCCTCAATGTATTCCAGCTCGTCGTCCGAAACGGTCGTCTGCATCTTCGGATCCCAATTTACGATTCTCGCTCCTTTGTAAATCAGCCCCTCGTCATACATTCTCTTAAAGGCCGTGCGCACCGCAAGGCTGCGTTTTTCATCCAAAGTATAGGCCTCCCTGCTCCAGTCAACCGAGGAACCCATCTTTTTAACCTGCCTTACGATATTGTCATGGCTTTCCTGGGCGAATTCTTCAACCCGCTTTAAAAACTCTTCCCGCCCCATGTCATGCCTGGTTCTGCCTTCTTTCTTATAAATATTGCTTTCCACCTTGGCTTGGGTAGCGATAGCGGCATGGTCGGTTCCCGGAATCCACAAAGTTTTAAAGCCGTTCATCCGCGCATAACGCACCATAATATCCTCTATCGCCAGCATCGCCGCATGTCCGATGTGCAGGTTTCCGGTAACGTTCGGCGGAGGAAGGACTATCGAAAACTTTTTGGCATTCTTTCTGGCAACCCCCTTTTTTACGCAAACATCCGGATTAAAAAACCCCGATTTATCCCACTTCTCATAGATCTTGTCCTCCAAAAACTGGTAATCGTACCGCGTATCCATATTTACATATATTAAATGGCCTAACAGCCAAATGCAAAATCCGTAAATCGGAACTCAAAAGCCGGAACTTTAAAGCAAAACGCGAAAATTACGCGATTGGTTCTCGGTTTTGGGTTTTGCTTACATGCCTAAGTTCGCCTGCGCCGCCATTCTCCTCTTTTTCCCGCGGAGATTCGCCAAATATGCCGCCGCGGCGATCATTGCGGCGTTGTCTGTGTTGAATTTCGCCTCCGGAGCGAAAAAATTTACCTTATTCTTCTTGGCCGCTTTCTTTAATTCCCCGCGCAGACGCTTGTTGGCCGCTACTCCGCCCGAAAGAATAATGGACTTGGCTTTTGTGTCTAAAGCAGCCTTGATTGTTTTTTTGACCAAAACCCCTACAGCCGCTTCCTGAAAAGAAGCTGCTACGTTGTTCTTATCATCCGCTGTTTTCGCCGGATGATCGCGCAAGTAATAAAGCACGGCGGTTTTTAATCCGGAAAAGCTGAAATCATAATTTTTATGATCGATCATCGGCCTCGGAAAAACAATCAGCGGTTTCCCGGAACGAGCCGCTTTTTCTATCTCCGGTCCGCCCGGATAAGGAAGATCCAAAAGCCTTGCTATTTTGTCGTATGCTTCTCCCACGGCATCGTCTCTCGTCTCGCCCATCTTTTTCCACTCTTTTATCGATTTCATTTTTAATATGAGAGTATGCCCTCCGCTGACGAGAAGCGCGATTGCCGGAAAAATACCCGCGAGTTTATTGCGTTCCATGTTTTTAGATAACAGGAAACTGTAAATATGCCCCTCAAGATGACTGACCCCTATAAGGGGCTTCTTGTATTTCTTCGCCAGCTCCTTGGCAAAATTCACTCCGGTCCACAGGGCCGGTTCCAGGCCGGGGCCGACGGTTACCGCCAGCAGGTCCGCTTTTTTTATATCGAATCCCTTTACCGACAGTTTTTCAAACAAAACCGGAAGGTTTTTAAGATGTTCTCTTTTGGCCAGGTTTGGCACCACTCCGCCGAACGGCCTATGCACCGGAACCTGGGAAGAAACCACGCTCTCTAAAACCCTAAATTTTGGCCTGCTTAATCCTCCGCTAGCTTTAATAACAGCCAAGGCGGTTTCATCGCACGACGTTTCGATAGACCAGATTGTCATCACATAACTTTTAGCAGAAGACAGGGATAAATTAAAGTCCTCAACTTGTTTTACTGAATGAAAAATATATCATTAAGGGGTGAAACCTCTTAAAATTGTTCATTAGAAATGGATATCCTGAATGGCGGTGAATTGGCCGAAAAGGCCGCATCATTGTTTCCAAAGCGGATAATATTTTTCGATTTAGACGGAACGCTTGCTTTAAGCAAGGCGGACCTGGATAGGGAAATGGCGGAATTGCTGCGCGCGCTCCTCGGCAAGAAAACGGTTTCCGTCATTGGCGGAGGAGGTTTTTTACAATTTCAGAAACAATTCCTCGATAAGCTTGCGGCCTGCTCGGCAAAAGAATTGGCCAACCTTTTTATCCAGCCGACTTCCGGAGCGAAAATGTACAGGTTCGTGGATAATATATGGCAGTTGGAATATAACAATACGCTGACGGAAGAAGAAAAAAGCATAATTTTTTCCATGTTTCCGCAAGCGCTCAGAGACATCGATTACATCGAACCGGAAATAACATACGGCGAGGTACTGGAGGACCGCGAGAGTCAGATTACCTTCTCCGCACTCGGACAAAAAGCTCCTCTTGAAGAAAAAGAAAAATGGAAGCGGGAAGAAAACGGCTTGAGGTTGAAATTGAAAGCCGCTTTGGAAGAATATCTGCCTGAATTCGAAGTCAGGGTCGCCGGAACAACGTCGGTGGATGTAACTAAAAAAGGGATAGACAAAGCCTACGGCGTAGGGAAACTGCTCGAGATATTAGACTCCCGCGTGGATGACGCGGTCTATATAGGAGATTCTCTTTTCGAGGGAGGCAATGACCACGCGGTTTTTAAAACCGGAATAGATACGATTCAGGTTAACCACGTCGACGACACAAAGCATATAGTCGGGAAATTCCTGGAAGCAGATAAGTGATCCCTCTGTCACAAGCCGGCCGTTATCACGTCCGATAATGCGGAAATAACCAACCTTGGTGGGCGAGGAGGGACTCGAACCCTCAAGGCCTTACGGCCACAACATTTTAAGTGTTGCGCGTATACCATTCCGCCACTCGCCCTTAAGCGGGTGTATTGTAGCAAAAGAAACAGCCGGAAACCAGCCGCTCAGCTAAATCATCTTTCTAACTTCAGATTCCTTATCTTGTCCAATCTGCGCCTATGCCCTTCCTTCTCGTCGAAATCTGTCTGCAGCCAGACGCTTACCATTTTTTTCGCGGTTTCCGCATCGATGTAATCG
The DNA here is from genome assembly GCA_021839365.1 of bacterium. Lineage (GTDB taxonomy): Bacteria > Patescibacteriota > Minisyncoccia > UBA6257 > Colwellbacteraceae > JACWAO01. Next base: position 21,105 of record JAKCBB010000002.1, read on the forward strand.
GCCGCGAGCGCCAGAATATTCGTATCGTCGTCTGTGCGCGAAGCCATCACCTGATCGGGTGAAACAGCCAAGACGGAACGAACCAAAGGAAACCTGTTGGCCACGATATCCATTCCCACGCCGGAGCCGCAAAAAAGTATTCCGCGGCTGCCTAAAAAATCCGCTCCGACTTTTTGCGCTACTGCGGAAGCGTAATCAGGATAGTCATCGTCCGGCGTTAACATCGCAGCGCTCAAATCGCCGACTTGATACCCGCTTTGCGCAAGGTACGCTTTAATTGTCTCCTTTAATTTAAATCCTCTGTGATCCGCTCCCAAGTAAATAATCATAACCCTGTTCCGTTACCGGGATTAGCGCCATTGCTTATCTCGTACCATCCCGGCAAATTTCCCGTTCCATACTTATTCTGGTACTGCGAACTCTCCAGTGGAACATAAATCTGATATTTCCCCAAAACCTGATCTAATTGAACCGCATAATAACAATATCCTCCGGAGGCTCTGCAAAGATCCTGGTTGTTCTCGGAATCTATGGGAAGAGACTGTATCGGAGAGCCGAAAGAAACCAAATTAAAGTCTATCGGAAGCCATCCGGTTCCGTCAGTTGAAGTTGATTCGGAAACATTGCAGGTCCCCCCGCCGGGAAAAGAACCTGTTCCGCCGCTGCAATAATATCCCGGTTTCCAATTACTGCGGTTTACGATGACGTCGCTCATCCACATGTTTATGTCGTTGTTTAAATTAAGAGCATCCTGTACTCTCGACGAATCCCTCGCCTGCTGCAAAAGAGCTGACGGATTAAAGAGGAACGGTACAATTACCACCAGCGCCAAAGGCGTAAGCAAGCCGAGCCATCCTGCAAACTCGAAAAATCTTTTGTTTCCGGCAACCGGAGCGGATGCAAGCTGAGATTTTATCCTGACCAGGTTCTCGTACAAACGGAATGTAAAAGCGACAAGGAAAGGAACGGCAACTACCTCGAACGCATAAATTAAAACGGTCTGGACGTACGGGTTTATGAGTCTGAATAAACCGATAATCGCCCCGGATACAAAGAGAATCAGGAGAAACAACAAAGATCTCCCAAGAACTCCCCACCAATAACCGGAGATATACTCCTTGCTTCGAAGCAGGGCGCCAATTCCCCTCTTGTCCTCCAACAAGAGAACATAATACGCGAATCCGAACCAGACCATGAATATAAATCCGGGGATTATTCCCATTACGAATCCGCCCATGACTACGAGTCCCGTGAGCAACCCCACCCAAAGATACTTCCAAAAAACACCGAAAGATTTGCCGTACGACTCCGCTATTCCGCCGTTTCCGCTTACCGCGTATATAATCGCTATAGAACCGGCGATGGATAATATTATCTCCAGTAAAAATAAAATAAAGAGCGGGATTAGCGTAATAAAATTTTTAGGGATGAAAAACGCCACGAGACTGACAATAATAGGAAGCGCATAAATTCCCATCAAAACCCACGCCCTACTCTTGAACAAAGACCAGGCCTCTCCGAACAGTTTGCCGAAACTATCCAGTTGTTGCTCGCTTACGGTATTTGCCTTAGTAGAATCCTGCATATTCGATTATTAATCTTTCATGAGAAGAATTTTACTTTAAAGTTTAAACATAATTCCTCACCTATGCAACAAAGACACGATAGACGAGGGCAAGAAAAAAGGCGCGAGAGCCCCTAATACGATCATAATTACAAAAAACGGCCTGTCTCCGGTTGCCGGTTTGCTGATCAGCTCCGGCTTTGCTTCCTTTAAAGAAGAATAAATGGAGTATATGAAAACAACGCTGAACGGCACCAATATAAGCTGTAGCGAAACGCTCACCATGTAATTAATCAGAGAACCGAATAAGGCAGATACTCCTCCGATTAGCGCGTCCGCGACGGAAGCCGCAGCCACAAGCAATAAAACCCTTCCCAAAATGACCCAAAAATACCCCGTCGCATATTCCTTGCTCCGAAGCAGGGCATTTATGCCTTTCTGGCCCTGATTTTCATCAAGAACGACATAGGCGGCAAAAGCAAACCATATGCCGAATATAAATGCCGGGATGACTCCTAATATCAATCCGCCTAAAAATGCGAGAAAAACAAGGAGCGCGACCCATAAATAAGAAGACGCTTTTTTAAGAGATTCCCAGTATGCCTCTTCCGTTCCCATCCCTTCCTTGTTAATCGCTAAAATCATCGCCATCGTTCCGATAAGGAAAAGAACGAATGAAGCCGCGTATACAAGTATGGAAATGCCGCCCCAGAAAAGGTGCGCCGCTCCCGTAGCGGTATTCGAGGTATTGAGAAATATCGCCGAAACGGCCAGCGCGGCAATCGGAATAAGAAAAATCTCGGTTAAAACAGCCGCCCTGGCCTTATATAGCGTGACAGCCCTGTTGACCGTTTCTATAAATCCGATTAGTTTCGGAAATTTTTGAGATTCTTTTCTGGAAGTTTTCGACGGGACGTTTGGGGATTCCGCAGGATTAACACGATCCTCCCCGCTAAATCCGTCCGGTTCCTCTTTAACGGGAGCCGGAAGGCTTATCACGCTCATCCCGCTCCCGGGCACGTAGCTGTCCAGAACCGCTTTTATCTCCCCCTCGCGGTATCCCGCCGAGATAAGAAGTTTAACAACCTCCTCATCGGAGACGCCCCTGTCCTTAAGGGCGAACACTCTTTCTTCAAGCGGTCTTTGGATCTCTGCCATTCTTTATTATGTCAATTGCGAGACTCTTTTTACATGCTTCACGAGCGTCGAAACATACCCCCACTCGTTGTCATACCAGGAAAGAATATTAACCAGGTCTCCATCGACGACTTTTGTAAATCCCAGGTCCACGACGGCTCCGTATGGTTCCCCTATTATGTCCGACGACACAAGCTGGTCTTCCGTAACCGTCAATATCCCGCGCCATCGCGGTTCTGCGGCGGCTTTGCGGAAAATATCATTTATCTCCTCAACCGAAGTTTTTCTCTTGGCTAAAAAGGTTATCGAGGCGATGGACCCCGAAACAACCGGCACACGAAAGGCCAATCCGTCGAACTTTCCTTCTAATTCCTTAATGGCCCTTGTAACCGCGACAGCGGCTCCGGTTGTAGACGGAGTGATATTTTGCGCCGCCGCCCTTCCTCTGCGGTAATCATGGCCTTTCGCGGGGCTGTCGACTATCGACTGGGTCGAGGTGTATCCGTGAACTGTGCTTAACACGGCCTTAGCTATTCCCAGATTTTCAGACATTATCTGTATAACGGGAGAAGAGGCGTTTGTAGTACACGAACCATTCGAGGTAAGGACCGCCGATTGCAGCTCCCCTTCATTGACTCCCATGAGAACCGTCTTGCCTTCGATGCCATCCGCATCCTTGGCCGGAGCGGTTATGATAACCCTCTTTGCCCCTGCGGTTATATGCGCTTTAGCCTTTTCGAACTCCGCGAAGAATCCGGTTGATTCCACGGCAACATCTATTCCCAAACCCTTCCACGGCAACTGAGCCGGGTCCTTAACCTGCAAAACCTGTATAGTCTTGCCGTCGACAATCAGGCTGTTTCCGCTGGCCTCAACGCTCTTGTCGAAATTGTGGTAAACCGTGTCGTGTTTCAGAAGATACGCCAAATTGTTTATATCTCCCAAATCGTTTATGGCTACTACGTCTATTTCCGGATCGCCGAAAATCTGCCGGAAGAACAGCCGGCCTATCCTCCCAAATCCGTTAATTGCTACTTTCTTTTTATTCATCGAAGATTTTTTCTTAAGCGCTCGACTTCCCGTAGTATAACACGCTATATTTTATACACGAATATCCTTTGCTGGCCCGGCTTTTCAATCACCGCGCTCGGCGCCCACTCCCGAATGGGAAACGCGTAGGAAACGATCCTGGCTCCGGGTCTTAGCTCTGCGGCTAACTTTTTCGCGACCACTTCCACGGTTTTCGGCATGAGAAAAAAATAAACGACGTTCGCGTCATTTAGCGGATAGTTATAAAAGTTTCTTAAATAAATCCGGCAGTTCCTCACCCTTTTCAATTTAAGATTGATCTTGGCAAGAAGATATAAGAGAGGAGCTAATTCGAATCCCGTAACTTTTACGTTCCCGCTTCCGGCAAACGCAACCGCGACTTGTCCGTTGCCCGCGCCAAGTTCATATATAATATCCCCGTCTTCAATTCCAGCTGCGCTTACTATATCCCTAACCTGCGACCGATACGCCGGAACAAACGGCGCGCCGATTACGGAAGCGTAAGCCGTTGGCAGGACAATAAACAATGTGACTAAAGTGGTTAATACTGCTATAGCGAACACGGATAAAAGAGCTACGTTAGATCATCGCCGACATTTATTCCCAGTCTTTCCGCCTCGCCTCCGGCAACCTCAATAACGCAGTCAACCATAACTGGCGGATAATACGCCTGCAGTGAAAGCAAAGATATTCCTCTGCCGGCCGGCACTCCATGATTTATTCCCACGACTTTCTTGCTCCTAATCCAGATTATATCTATCGGAAACCTTACCCCCCTCATCCAGAATCCATATCTCATCGGAATCTTAAACTGAAAGATCATTCCCTCTCCTATCTCCAGCTTGCTCAAAACAGAAACGCCGGCCTGTTTCTCTGTGAATGTTTTTGCCACGAGAAGATTCAGCCTGCTTTCGCCTATTTTAATCCTTTTTTTCTGCATAAGATAAGGTGGAGCCAACTATCCTGGACATTAAGAATACCACGAAAGGACAACCTTGTAGAAACTTCACCTTCCCAGCTTGCCAAGCACTATTTCGTAAACCGCGATGCCGTAAGCGACCGAGACATTCAAAGATTCCTTTTTGCCGAACATCGGTATCTCGACAATCATATCAACCGCCTTAAGCACCGAGGGCGGCAAGCCCTTGACCTCGTTCCCCATAACCAGAGCCAATTTATCAAACTCCTTCTTTTTATATTTTACCTTATGGAAAGGAACCGCTGTTCCGCTTTGTTCCACGGCCAGAACTTTATACCCCTCTTTTTTAAGCCGGTTTATAAGCTTGACCGTTCCGGCGATTCTTCCCGGAACTTTCTCCCACTTGATATATTTCTCCGCGCCTAAAGCGGTTTTGACCAGGCGCGATTCCGGCCGGTTGTGCTTATCCACCGGTGCGGGAGTATAGCCGCATAAGTACAGCCTTTCCACGCCAGCCGCGTCTGAGGTCCTAAAAATCGAACCTACGTTATGCAGGCTTCGGATGTTATATAAAATCGCCACCATTAAAATACAAAATAATATCTCTCAAAAGAACGGTCAAACAATGAATAGTGCGCCCAGTAAACAAGGCAGTCGATAGACGATTTAAGATCATCGTGCTTAAATCTAAACATGAAAACGGTGTACGTTTTTATAGATGCCTCTAATTTATGGGAGGCACAAAAAGCTAAAGGCAAGTTTTTTGATTACAAAAAGCTAAGAAATTTTATCGGAGAAAAATTCGACGCTTCCGATATTAAAATTTTTTATTACTCTTCTTACCCCGCTAATGGTACGCGCGATTATAATTTAGACGGGCGACACAAATTCTTTACTTTTCTCAAGAAGGGATTGGGTTTTGTTGTCAGAAAAAAAGAACTTAAACAGATAAGCATAACTACCGCGGAAGGTGAATCCATAGAAGAAAAAGGGAACATGGATGTCGAATTGACAATCGACGCTCTACATCATTACAAAAAATATGACGTAGCTGTTTTATTCACAGGGGATTCCGACTTTCTAGCTTTAGTCACATATCTGCGCGCCAGAGAGAAAGATGTTTATATATTTTCATCAAAAAATAACATATCGGAGGAATTGAGAACCGGCTCTAGCGGGTATTTTGATGTCCTAAAGATAGAAAACGACGTCTGGGGCAAGGATCTAAAACAAAGATCCAAGTAAAAAAGCAACCCTCCGCTAGGAGGGTTGCCCTTGGATGTAATGCCCTTTCGGTTCATGGAATAAACCGAAAGACATGATTATTATACCCAACACCGACACGCGGTCAAGGCGGACATGCTAGTGTTTCATTTTTTAATTTAACCCTAATTTCATATACCAATCGGTCCCGTTTTCCGAATACCCGCCAAACGAGCATTTGTCGCAAACGGGATTAAGAGCTCTTCCGAATCCCGAACCGGAATCGCCGCCTGGATACGGATTGCCGTTCATAACGGCATTCTGCCAGGAGTTGTTGAAGTAACCCTGTAATTCCCCATAGTTTGCCACATCAAGCACGGCCCACCCGCCGTTATCGGCAGGCAATGTTATGGGAGAGGCAAAGGTAAACGTAACATCTTGCTGATCGGTAAGCGGGCTAACGTTCTTAATCACGCTCTCGCCGAGAAGATCGGCGAACGCCGGCGTTCCGGAAGAATCGGCGTATATGGATAATCTCAAATTAGTCGGCGCGTATCCTCCATACCAGTTCTGTCTGACTTTGACCGTAAACTTATCGAAGCTTAAGGCGGTCGATGAGGATATTTTCTGAAAACTCGCCGAATCCGGCGCAGAATAATTCTGGTTTATATCCAGTGTCCCGAAGCTCTTGCCCCAGCTTCCGTCCCATTGATTCTGTTCTATAACAAGATCCGCGGTTGGATATGTCCAGGTCGAAGTTTCCGCTATCGACGGCAAACCGAACGCATCCTTCGCGCGCAAGCCTATGACAAAATCATCTCCCGTGTTAACAAACCGCGAATATCTGTAACTCATACGGCCGGGATCGGTAAAATCAGCCCTCGGTTCCGGAGAAAGCGCCTGCCAGAGAGAATCATCCAGGCCGCCCGACGGCGATATATTTATCTCATAACTTGTCGAGTTCAAAATTCCGTCGCTGTCGCTCGCCGGATCCCAGCTGACGGCAAGTGCGGAGTTTTCCGGCTTGAGTTGAGTTACAAAAGCGGATGCAAAAACAGGCGCGGCGTGAAGGTTTTGAACCTCCTCGAGACTCAGATCCCGCAGAGGATAGTGGGCGTGATCCGCTGCCACAAGCCTGAACTTTCTTTCCCCGAAAACGTTGGGATCGTGATCATAATACGAAACCGTAATAAAGCTGCTCGTGGAAAGATTTAGATTTGAGGCCGGAAGCGCGGACGGAAGCAATAGATGTAAGCCGCTCTCGGCCTGAAGAGAAATATCGGTGGCATAGGGACCGTAATCGCAGAATCCGTTGGGAAAAATCACGGCTGGGGCGGAGATATCCGATCCTCCGCAACTTACGTATTTTATATCGAAAGTGCTTGTGCCGGCCTGGAAATACTCCGACTTATCCGCGTCGCTGTTCAAAGAAAAGGCCAAAAGTCTCCAGTTGGTTTTCGTTCCGGCCGTTCCGCTCCAAAGAGGAGGTATAAACGGATCGTTTTGATAAAACGCGTCAATAAGATACGCATCGGCCCCGCTCCTCGGATCGCGATAAAAATAGAGACCGGACAAGAAACTCGGCGCGCTGGCGCTCGATGTCGCTTCGGCAAGCACCGTTCCACCCTCATCCAAAGCCGACACCCTGAACTCATAGTTTCTCCCGACCTCGTTAATCCGTAACGCGGTGCCGGTGGTCGATATCAAAGAAGCAACCGAATCCGAAGTTCTGTCGTCTCCCCAAACCGTCTCGCCGGCGGAAGTCGATGTGGAGAGTTGAACGGTATAAAAGACAGCCGTACCAATGGCGGTACTGGTGGATAATACATCGCTCGACGAGGCTTGAAGAGGTATAAAATCATCCCAACTCAAAGAAATCTTAAGATTGTCGGGATTATAGCTCGCGAAGAAATTGGTAATAGCCGGCAATGCCGCTGTTGATGTCGCCGTCGAAGCCGGAGTTGTAGTTGCGGTTGAGGTCGCGGTAGACGTGGAATTCGCATCGCTAGAAATACAAACCGATGAAAACGCCGCTGGGCTGGGACATATTTGAATCTCGAAATCGGAGAAATTGTCTCCGCTATCCGCAAACTTCCCGTTCACGATCTTCCTTTCAAGACTCTGCCCGCCCGCCGGCTCCGGTGCGCAATTCCCTCTGCAATCGCCGGCCTCTCCCCATCCGACTTTATCGACAACCTCGTGATTGGGATTTTTTATGGCCAGAGAATTGTCGCCGGCTATGCCGTAAGTCGTCATAATATCACCGCTTATGCCGCCGTCCGGATTGGCGATAACCAGAAAATTCCCCGGTTGAATCATCCTGCCGTTAAATAATTCCGCCTTGGCAAAGGTTGAAAACTCGGCAGCGCTTTTCGTCTTTTTCATAACCGACCAGCCGGTTAAGTCCACGCTGGAATCGTTCGGGTTATAAATCTCTACAAATTCATCCTTAGTGCCGCTAACCGACGCCAACTGCACCTCTGTAATCAGAAGCTTTTTGTAGGCAACCCCGCTGCTTGTCGCGGTGCTCGTGGAATTATTATTTTCCGTATTAGTCTGCTGCGCCGCGGATACCGTGCCGCCTCCCCCGCCAGTCGGCGGGGTGTACGCTTGCCCGTTTTCTCGTTTCGGAGTTCCGCCTACAGCCGTTGAGGTGTGCCATCCTACGCTTCCCGAATTTCTTTCCATTGTCCTGCGCGACACCGGATCCCCCGCCGGCCACCCGCTTGCGCCATATACGCTGTCGGACAGCAAACATCCGCCGTTAAAAAGCTTTAGATCCGTTCCGCTGTTAACCAGGCTGCCGGTGTACGCCATATCAGCCTTAACGCCAGGTATGGAATCAACATCCGTCCGCTCAAGAAGATAAAACCCTCCGGGCGCGACAACGGCTCCGGCGGGCACGGTTATTTTTATATGCCCGTCTCTGCTTAAAACCCGCCAACCGGAAATATCGACCGCCGCGGATGAGATATTTTTCAATTCGATCCACTCGTCGTTCGCACCGCTTACGCTCCCCATCCACGCAATCTCGTTAAGGATAACACCCGGATTGGCCAACTGGTCCTGAATAGAAAACGCACAGGAAACTTCCGCTTCCGGTTTCGTCTGAGCCGGAGGATTATTGTCTGCCTTCGGCAAAGACAGCTTCGCCGGAGCGGTAGACGATGCGGGCGGCGCGACGTTTTTCTCCTCCCCGGGCGAGGATTCGGGCTTTGAAGGTTCAGGAGCGATTTTGTTAGCCTCGCCCGGGGTCGGTAACGCGGCAATCCATCTGCCGCCTGCAAGTTGGAGGGAGTTCCCGTCGCCGTCCGCTCCCTGATCGGAAAAATAAGCAATCTTATCCAAAAGGACATCTCCGTTAAAAACGGATATTTCTCCGGAAGAATTATTTAAGGAAACAACGCTGTCCGCCAGCGTGCCTGAATAATTCGGAAACATGTTTTGAAAACTCCACGGATCGTCCGCTATCACCCCGTAAGCGCCGGGCGATAAAACAGAGGCGCCTGATTTTTTAATAAGATGATTGGAACCGTTTACCTTGAGAATCAAAGAAGATAAATCGATTTTTTCTTTGTCGTTATTAAAAACCTCTATCCATTCTTTTCCGGGGTTCCCGCCTTTTGGATCATACATAATCTCCGTGATCCGAAGGGCGTATTTTTTATTCTTCTTATTTATCTCTTGTTGCGCGCTTGACGACGCCGCTGGGGCAGGCGGTACGTTTACTCCGGTCTCGTCCGCCGCAGGCAGATTCACGGTCTGCACAAGCTTCCCTCCGCCATTCCCGACAATCTGATTAAAAGCGGAAATCGCAGTATCCTTAACCGCTCCGGCGAAATCGGCAAACGATGAAATTGCCTGTCCGATTTTCGACTTCGGCTCGACATCGAACGACTTCGCGTAAACCGGATCGTTTTGCGCCTTGGCAACCTCCCTGAAGAATAAATCTATAACTCCTGCGGAATACTGGACGGATTTTACAGAGAGAACATTCCAGTAAGAGGATTTAATTAAGTCGTTAGTAATATCTATATTTACAGCATAATCCGAGACGCCAAAGCCACTATTAGATTTTCGTGCAACATAGTGTTTGTTAGAGCCGTCACCATCGTAAAAATAATAATGTTTATCGATTATTTCTGCTCTAGAAATAGACAATTCTGGATTAGAATATCCAGAATTTATTCCTATAGTATTATTGCTGTAGTAATGAGAGTTTGTATATTTAGCCAAAGATCCGAAATATAAGTCAATATTATCCACTTTTATTGGCTGTAAATTTAAAGTTTTGGTTTCTAAGTCACCATCTGGAGCGTTAAGATTAAATCTGTCAGCATAAAGCTCATACGAATCATTTCCGGGATGAGGATCGTTGCGCGTGTGCGCAGGAACGGACATGTCCTCGAGAAGATGTAAAATATGACCGAGCGCGAACATCGCCCCATTCTTGTCGCCGTTAATATAAAGATTTACCGCCTTCTGCCAGGTGAAATTTGTTTCGGCGGAAATTTTTGATATATCTCTCCGCTCTATCGCCGTAAGAACCGAACCTATCGTCTCCGGCACCTTGTAGACCAAACCGTTCTGGGCGGACGGATTCTGCGACCATTCCTTGGCGCTTAGCCATTTTCCCGGAATCGGTATCGCCGCGTTTATGGCGGGATCATAAGTTATCCCGCGGTTATTGATCGGATCGTAAAAATGATCCATTGAGCGCGGGATGTCGTCCTCCCGTCTCGAGCCATCGATAAGGAAATTGGCGT
>JAKCBB010000026.1 GCA_021839365.1 bacterium
AGAGCGACAAGTACCAAACCCAGGCCGCAGGCTCCGGAAACCCCGATCCCACCACCTACGCCACAGGCAACGACCCTTCCTTAACCCCCTTCATACACGGACTCGTAGGATACTGGCCCCTCAATGAGGGATCTGGGACGACGGCGTACGACGACTCCGGATGGGGGAACAACGGGACGCTGGAAATACCCGGCGACCTACCCGTTTGGACCGCGTCAGGATGCCTGACCAATAAGCCATGTTTGAGTTTTGACGGGACGGATGATTCAGTTAATTTAAATTCCGAACCGTATTTTGCAACTTCTTCGCTGGCATTGACGGCTTGGGTGACTATAGGAACTAACGGTTATGATATGGAGATTTTTAACAATAACCAACTTTTTGTTCGCGTTGATCCTAGCAGCGAATCTCCATATAGAATAAGCGCTTTTGTAAAGTTAAGTGATAGTTCAGTGGAGCCACGCGCGTCTTGTGCCTCTAACGAACCGATTAACACGTGGATATTCATTTCAGCCGTGTGGAACGGCACAAACCTATATTGTTATAGAAATGCAGTTCTCGAAGGATCGTCTTCAAGAACGGGAAATATAATCTCTACGATTACTACTGCCCAAATAGGAGCGGGGGAGCAAACATTAGGAGGCCATAATTGGTATGGCCATATTAGTAAACTGAGGCTATATAACCTTTCGGTGACTCCTGCTCAAATTCAGGCAATCTATAACGCCGAAAAGCCGCAGTAATGAATATTTTAGGCAAGGATTAGTAATTATCGTATGAGTCGTATAATAACAAACGAAAGGTCGAACTTTAGTAATGGAATTTTAATATGCTTAAAGACTGGAACCATGATTTAATTCATCAATTATCCGAAGTTTCCGACAGCCTTTGGAGAATGGAAAATTATAAAAAAGCCGCTGCGGGATGTCCGCATTGTCAGGCTTTGTGGAGGAAACTTGAGGAGGAGTATGAAGGACACGTCAAGCTGATTACCCAGGAAATAAAAAGGCACGTTGCGGAAAACAGGTTCGATTAACCGCCTGGATTCTGAGTATTGATCCGCCAACGGACCGGGATCCGAAACATTCTGGTTGACTTTTTGCCTTCAAAGAATATACTTGGTACAAGCAGGAGAGATAGAAAAACAATGGGAAGATCAAGTCATCATAGCGTTTCAAAAGTTGGAAGACGACGCAGTCATCTGGCCGTAAAACCGGTAAATTTGCTAGAATGTCCAAAATGCAAGTTCCCCGTGCTTCCGCACAGGGCTTGCAGGCATTGCGGATATTTTCCGTCGGCGGCGAAAGATTAGGGTGAACGATTTTTCTTGAACACTAAAACTCAATTATGGCTTCGCGAGCTTTAGGAAGATCACTGGCTTTGCAGTCGCTCTATGAGTGGGATTTTTACGGGAGCAAGGAGAATCTGAAAACGCTTGTCGATCGCAACATAAAAGAGTTTGGTCCCGGCTTTGAAGAACGGGATTATAACTATGTTTACGCTTTAGTAAACGGAGTCGGGAATAAGTTCGATGAACTTAATAATATAATCAGCAAAGCCGCGCCGGACTGGCCGGTGGACAAACTCTCTTTAATAGATCGCAATATTCTAAGAATAGGCTTGTACGAGCTTGTTTACGGCAAAACCATAGATGTTCCGCCAAGAGTCGCCATCAATGAAGCCGTAGAATTGGCAAAGACTTATGGAGGTCAAAACTCCAGCCGTTTTGTTAACGGCGTATTGGGGACGATTTATAGACAAATAGACCCCAACGCCGATTTGAAAACGCATGGTCCGGAAAGCAATTCAGATCCAAAACCGAAAGATGAATCCCCTAATTGAGCTTGAGAAGCGCATTGGCACAAATTTTAAAAAAAGAGATCTTTTGGAAGAGGCGTTGACGCACCGTTCTTATTTGAACGAAAATTCGGAATATAAATACGGAAATAATGAACGGCTGGAGTTTTTAGGCGACGCTGTCCTGGAACTTATCGTCACAGACGAGCTTATTCACAGGTTTCCCGAGAAGGAAGAGGGGGATTTGACCGCTTATCGAGCCGCTTTGGTCAATACCAAGATGTTGGCCAAGGTGGCCGATGAGGCGGGTATTACCGAAAAAATAAAAGTTTCAAAAGGAGAGGCTAAAGAGTTTGATAAGGCCAGAGGACGGGAATCTATTTCGGCCGACGCGGTTGAAGCAGTCATCGGCGCCATTTATCTTGATTCCGGGTTTGCCGCGGCCAAGAAATTCATATTCGATTTTGTTCTTCCCAATATAAATAAGATTCTCGCCGTAGGCGCCAAGGACGCTAAAAGCCTTATTCAGGAAATAGCTCAGGAAAGATTTAAAGTAACGCCGACGTATAAGGTGCTTAAAGAAATCGGCCCGGCTCATGACAGGACGTTCGAAGTAGGTCTGTATTTCGGCGGGGAGCTTAAGGCTAGAGGCGATGGAAACTCAAAACAGGAAGCGGAGACAAGCGCCGCCGAGAAAGTTCTTAAAGATTTAAAAGAATAATTTGGTATGTTTTTAAAACGCCTGGAGCTTCAAGGTTTTAAGTCTTTCGCCGATAAGACTTCTTTGGATCTCAACGGAAGGGTTATATCCATTGTCGGTCCGAACGGTTCCGGGAAATCTAATGTCACAGATGCCTTAAGATGGATTTTAGGGGAAAGAGACGCCAAAAATCTGAGAAGCAGCCGGGCTGAAGACCTTATATTCGCCGGAACACAAACCAAACCCAGGGCCGGACTGGCGCAGGTTACTCTTTTTTTCGACAACTCGACCGGTTTTTTCCCGGTTGATTACAACGAGGTTTCCGTTTCCCGCCGCGTCAGCCGCGATGGAACAACGCAGGTCTTTTTGAACAAGTCCGAAGTCAGGCTCAAGGATATTATCGATTTTTTTGCCAAATCCAGGCTCGGAGCCAGGGGTTTGACTGCCGTCAATCAAGGGGAAAGCGATATTTTTATACGTTCCCTGCCCTTGGAAAGGCGGGCGATGATAGAGGAAATTCTTGGCCTAAAGGAGTTCAGGATCAAAAAAGCTGATGCGGAAAGAAGGCTGAAAAATTCCGAGGCCAACCTGGAAAAAGCCTGCGCGCTTATCGAGGAGATAAAACCGCACCTTAACTTTCTCCGCCGGCAAGTAACCCGCTATAACAACCGGGAAGAAATTTTGCAATCTCTGCGGGATTTGGAAAACAGGTTTTACGGAAGTCAGATAAAAACTATAAATGAAGATCTGCGAAAGACCGAGGCGGAGACGCGTTCCGTGGAAAATGAGATTTCGCTGAAAAAAGACGAAGAAAGCGCGGCGGGGCGTGAATTGGAACGGGTTAAAACTTCCGAACCGGAAGCGGCGGAAGCTATCAAAAAAATCCGGCAGGAAAAAAACAATCTTCTTGTCAAAAGAGGAAATCTGCAGAGGGATCTTGGAAAACTGGAAGCAAAAATAGAATTCGCCGGAGAAAAAGCCGGAATAGACCCGGTCCGCTTGTTGGAGATTATTGATGAAATAAAAAAGCTGATCGGCGAGTCGCTCGAGGAAACGGATATTGTAAGGATAAAACTTCTTTTATCAAGAATAGCCGGTCTTTTGAAGCAAACGGACGGGGGCGAAAAGAAAAATGTTCCGGATATAAGCGCCGAAAGAAAAAATCTTCTCCGCGAGACCGAGGATTTGGAGAAAGAAATAGAAAGATTGACCACTGAGGAAGACGTGCTCAATATCGGCATCCGCGATTTTAATGACAGATTTAGCAAGGCCTTCACCAAATTCGAGGAGAAGAAGCGCGAAACGGAATCGTTTATACAGAGGCTGAATCATCTCTTGCTTCAAAAGGAAAAACTTGATTTCCGACTGCGCGAGATCGAAAGAGAAGTATCTGAATCAGGAAGAGATCCGCGAACGATAAACGCATCTGCCGACGAGTTGCCTATAGACGAAAGAGAAACGGCCAAAAGGCAGATAATGCGTTTCAGGCAGGAGTTGGCTTCCATAGGGGACGTTGATCAGGGGACTGTCAAGGAAGCGGAAGAAACCGAATCGAGGTATAGCTTCCTTACGGCACAGACCGAGGATCTTTTAAAATCCATCTCCGACCTGAAAGAGCTTATTGCCGATCTCGACGGAAAAATCCATGATAATTTCGTCACTGCCTTCAAATCGATAAGCGATGAATTCGATAAGTTTATAAAAATAATGTTCGACGGCGGAAACGGAAGGCTTATTCTCGAAAAAATAGACGCGGTTCCGCAGGAAAACGGTTCGGAGGAAAATGCTCAGAAAGCGCAGGGCGTGGAAGTAGAGATAAATCTGCCTAAGAAAAGAATAAAGAATCTTGAGGTCCTTTCCGGGGGAGAAAAAAGCCTGGTATCCATAGCCGCTCTTTTTGCCTTAGTTTCCGTCAGTCCGCCTCCGTTTTTGGTTATGGATGAAATAGACGCGACTTTAGACGAGCGTAATGCCAGGCGCTTGGGCGAGATGATAAAACGCTTCGCAGGCAAAACCCAGTTTGTAATCGTGACGCACAACAGGGCGGTAATGGAAGTGGCTGACATACTTTATGGCGTTACCATGACTCCGGACGGAACTTCACGAATCCTCTCCCTAAAGCTTTCTCCCGAAGGCGGAGTGCCGGAAGCTCCAGAGCCGGACATCCGCTCTTAGACGTCTGTTATTAACTTTGACAGAGCGCTATTATTTGTTATAATCTGCAATTATGTTGGCAATAAAGCTAAGAATTGTCGGTAAAAAGCACGCTCGTTCTTTCCGCATGGTTGTGCAGGAAAAGAAGAGCAAGCTCCAGGGGAAGTTTATAGACGACCTGGGATGGTATAACCCGCACACGAAGAACTCCGTTATAAATATGGAAAGGGTTGAGTTATGGTTGAGCCAGGGCGCCAAGCCTACGGCAACCGCTGGCAGAGTTTTAGTGAAGGCTCGGTCAAAAGTTGCCGGAAAAATTCCCGTTTCCGTCAAATCCGAATCGGATTCCGCCGCGTCGAAATCAGCAAAACAATCGTAAAGCAACTTATCATTGGAATACTGGTCTCCGAAAGGTCGAAAAATCAGAAACAGAAGACTTAAAGAATGACAGATCAAGCTGACGAGAAATTTCTCGAATTTATTATTAAATCAATCGTCGATCATCCCGAAGAGGTGAAGATAGACCGTAAAATAGACGAGATGGGAGTGCTTCTGACTCTCCGTGTCAGTCCGCAGGATATGGGACAGGTGATAGGACGGGACGGCAGTACGGCCAAGTCTATTCGCTCCCTGCTTCGGATAGTTGGAATAAAGAACAACGCCAGGGTTACCCTGAAGATTGAGGAGCCCGAAGGCGGAAGAAAGCCGCCTGAGTCCGACAGAATAGAAGAGGAAAACGCTAGCGGCATCAAGGAGGAGATAATCTCCTAAGACCAGGCTTAAAAGCGGCTGAAACTCATCAGTCGCTTTTTGCTTAAAGCGTATGATTAATTTCGACGTTATAACCATATTCCCCGATACTGTTTCCGGATACGTGTCGGAATCTATTTTAGGCCGCGCCCAAAAAAAGAGATTTATCGGAATAAGGCTCCATGATCCCCGGGCATATTCTGAAGACAGGCATAATAAAGTGGACGCTCGGCCCTATGGAGGCGGTCCCGGAATGGTTATGTCTCTTCAGCCGATTCTTTCGTGCTTCAGAAATGTGGCGAGAAACGCAAGCCGTAGAGGTGATAAAAAGGAGAGCGAGGTTATAATTTTTAACGCGGCAGGAAAACAACTGGATGAAAAAACGGCCGGTTTTCTGTCTAAAAAGAAAAACCTTGTTTTAATCTGCGGACATTATGAGGGAATAGACGGCAGGCTTCCCAAAATAATCCGGGATATGGGATGGAAAGTCAGAGAACTGTCCGTGGGTCCGTATGTTCTCACCGGCGGAGAAGTTCCCGCTATGGCCGTTATAGACGCTGTAAGCCGTAAAATTAAGGGCGTGCTCGGAAAGGAGGAATCTCTTGAGGAAAAGCGGCAGGGCGTCGGAACCAAAGTTTTTACCAGGCCGGAAGAATTTAAGTGGCAAGGAAAAATATATAGAGTGCCGAAAGAACTTGTTTCCGGTAATCACCGTCTCATAGAAAAATGGAGGCTTGAACATAAGGAAAAATAAAGATATAATACGCGGCGTATGGATCAAGTAATGGAGGATTCGGCGGAGGTTCTCGCCGGTGAGGAGAATGAGGTAAAAGAACTGGATGCGGCTCAGGAAGCGCGCGTCAAATCTCTTATGGAAATAGGAGCTTTTTATGGGTTAAGCAAATCAAGGACCAATCCGAAGATGAAGCCCTACATTCTGACTACCAAGTCCGGAGTTGAAGTTATCGACCTTGAGAAAACGATGGAAGCGATAGATAAGAGCCTGGAATCCTTAAAAAACAAGGCAAAAAGCGGCGGATCTATTTTATTTGTCGGAACGACGCCTTCCGCCAAAATCGCGGTTTCAAGGATCGCCGAAGAGCTTAAAATGCCATATGTTACCGAAAGGTGGCTCGGTGGCACACTCACTAATTTCAAGGTCATCTCTCAAAGAATCGCTCAGATGAAAAAAGTGAAAGGCGACAAAGAGTCCGGGAATCTTGAAAAATATACCAAGAAAGAAAGAGCGGAGATCATGAAAGAGTTGGAGAGAATGGAAAAATTCTTCCACGGGTTGTTTTATATGGAAAGAATTCCGGCAGCGATAGTGATCTTTGACGTGCGCAACAATACTCTAGCGGCGCACGAAGCCGAAAAAGTCGGGATCGTATCTTTCGGGACCGTTAATACCAACGCCAATCCCGACCTTGTAAGCTTCTCCATTCCGATAAACGATAAAGCGGTAAGCGTTATAGATTATCTTGCCGAGGAAATGGGTAAGGCTATAAAAGAAGGTCAAAAAGAATACGAGTCTTCCATCGTAAAACAGGAGGAGAACAATAATAAACAAAATGGTTAACGCAAGCGACGTTCAAAAACTTAGGGAAGCGACAAGCGCCGGAGTAATGGACTGTAAAAAAGCCCTTGAGGAAGCTAAGGGAGATTTTGAAAGAGCGCTTGCCATTATTAG
>JAKCBB010000003.1 GCA_021839365.1 bacterium
TCCAGGAGAGGACGTCCTCGTTCGGGGACGGAGGCTGCGGGACGCAGGCGAGGTTGCCGGGATCGAAACTCTTTCCGTTTACCGTGAAGCTGTTGATTGTTATGTCGTTGCCTGTGCGGGTTGGAGGAGGTGTGGGAGTTGGATTGGTCGGGCCGCTTGAAGAAGGAGCACAGGCCGTGGTACAGCTGTTGTTATCGGGGTAGCATACTCCGGTCGTTTCGCCGGGGAAGTATTTATTAAGGTTGGCTTCGCACGCCGAGGCGGAGGCGTACAGGTTAGAGGTCTCCGTGCAGGAGCCTGTCGGATTGTTTGTTGTTTTGCAATAATAGTAGCTTTGTCCGGAAGGAGGAGAGGGAGGGTTCGGAGGAATCGTCGGGTTGGGGTTGGGTTGCGGCTGGATGACGGAACAGGCCTGGTTGCTGGAGTAGGCGTCGGGGTGGGTTGCGAGATACGGAGAATACACATAACCGTTTTGCTGATACCAAGACTGGGGTTCGTTTATTCCCGAAACTATCGTAGAGCCTGAAGGGCACTGGCCATAGTCGTAAGGAGAAGCGGGAGACGGGACTCCCGGATAAGAACTTATGATATACGAGGCGGCCGATCCTGCTCCGACGTTGACGGCCTTGCCGTTTTCTACGGCGCAGCAGGTTTTGTACGGCAGAGAGTTCGTCTGGTTGTTCGTACAGGAGGCCGGATAGAGAGGAGATGGAGACTGCGATGTATCGTACCTGTCGACTGTGGCATAGACAGTGGAGAATTGAGAGAATTGGGAGAAGCAGGTACTAGGTACGCCACCGCTATCCCATCCAGCAGAATAACCGCAATCACTAGGAGTACTCGTAGTAGTATACACCTGCGATGCGTAACACTCCCCCACGTTGTACTGACCCCAGGGACTGGTGTACTGATCCGCGGCATTTACAAGAGAAGGATCGATGTTCGCGCAGCCTCCTGTGGAACCCGGTATGCTGCATGAGCCTCCGGTGTTCTGAGAAGATCCGTTGTAGCAGGAGTAGACCCAGTCGCTTGGGCCGGAACTTTGGGGAGGAGCCCAGCTGTTCCAGTAGGTGAGGTAATAACCGTTAGCTGGGGTTATTCCGGATGGCGTTTGAGAAGTGGAGCAGTAGTTATTTGCCGTCTGACCTATGCACGTTTCATCTTTTCCGTTCCAGACGCAGTCCTGGGCTAGAACTTTGCTCGTGGAAACAAAGAAGGAAGATGCCGAAGCTAACAATACGAACACGGAGAAAAATACTGCGGACTTTCTCATTTTCTCATATTTTACACCATTTAGCCTTGTTAATATATACGAGTTGGCACGAAGAAAGGGGTTCGTCTAAGAGACGAACCCCTTTGAGTTGGCGCCGGTTGGCGCGCTACTTTGAGAGGAAGGATCCCATGTAGGAGGAGGATTTGCCAGTGACTATGAAGTTGTAGCCCTGTGGGAGGTCTTTTGACACGATGTATCCGTTCGTTGGCGTCACGGTGCCTACGATTTCACCTTGCTTGTACGTGTGATTCCCCTGCTCCGGAGGAGCTAGGACGAAGTTCCACTTGCCGAGCAAGGAGAACCAGTAGGAATTTCCGTTACTTCCGACGAACGTTGCGGTTGGAAGCGGAGAACCGTTTGAGTTGTTCGCCGACAGGAAGATCGAGCCATCCTTGAGAGTCCAGAACTTCCCTGTCGTAGGGGCGAAGATAGTGGCCCCGCTGGAAGGAAGCCGAAACGCAACCGCGGTTCCTGATGGGTTGGCAATCATGTTTGCTTCCTTGCATACCTCCTCGGTGAAGAGGAGGCAGGGGCCGGGGGTAGGTTTGGTTACCTCGTAGACGGCCTGGTTTACGGCTTCAGGGATAAGTTTATTTGGTTTGATAAGAAGAGGAAGGTTTTTGGTTAACGGCTGGTACTTCGTCGCGGAGACGAACAGGGGGAGGGAGAGATATGCGAGGACGATGAGGGAGGCGATGGATATTACAAGGATTTTTTGCTTTCTTTTGGAGGAGTTCTTCCTTTTTTCCTTTGTTTCGGTTGCCCGTCTCGTTTCCGTTTCTTTCTCCGACCCTATTCTTTGGATATCGTCTCCATACTTATGCTTGAACTCCGTGCGGAGTTCCGAGACCTGGCTGTTGTCGAGGTTGTAGGCAACTTTTACCATGCGATCGGCTACGTTGTCGGGAGTTCCTTTTTTGAGTTCCTCAAGAAGGAACCCGTACATAGAGTCGTAGTCGTGCTCGGTCATGGTTACAGTATATATCAGGATTACCTCGGGAAGAAGACAAAGAGAGCCTGTATCCAGTGTGGATACAGGCTCTGTCGATACTCAAGGAAAGGTTGCGCGTCAGTTGCCGTCGGATTTGGCGGGAGGCTGGTTGAGGACGGTTACGGTTTTCTTCAGGACTCTTATATTCATGCCCTGGTGGTCGTCCGTATGAACCATGAGGAAATCCCTAAGGATCTCCTCCTGCTTCTCTGAGACGGGAAGACCGAGGAGCTTGCGGGATTGGATGTAGTACGGCTCTGTGCTTGCGGGGTCGACTTTGTCCCGATCTTGGATCGGGATGGGCTGACCCTCTACCCAGGGAATCCGCTCGACGGCGTTTTTCCCCGTCGCGCTGTCGACGAAGAACCTTGAAGATTCCAGCTCATAGTATCCCCTGCTACCGTCCGGAGCTGTTTTGTCGGGGTTCCATCTGAGCGAGACGTAGTATCCATTACCGTCCGAGGCATTAAACGCCATGGTGATGTCCTCAACGCCGCTGCCATCCGGATCCGATGGAAGTATCTGACCTTCTCCGTTTATGTTCATGAGCACGTACGCCGTTATGCCGAACCTGGCGAGCTGGTCGCCTACGGCATCAACGTGGTTCATGCCCCATTTGTCTCGGTCCAGATATCTTGGTGTCGGTTTGTTGCTGTCCATGGTTTTTCATCCAGCATCCTTTTACCGCCTCAGCGTTGTTCTTTATCTAAAAATACTCAGCGAAACAGCGTTAAGATCGGGTTTTAAAATGGTCATATTTTCATAAAGTTTATAGGAATAAGAGACGATAAGTGGGGAAATAAATACATTAAACACAGATAATGGAATAAGATAAAGCTGCTTACCAAATAAATGTATTGAAAGCTCGTAAGCAACCACAATTAAGATAAGCCACGGCAATATTCTCCCAAAGATTGGCCACCAATAACCGCGTACATACTCGCGGCTCTGTGCTATAACGGTTACGTCTCGTCTGTCCTCAACCACAAATATATAGACATAAAACATAAACCATACATATAGAATAAGAGCAGGAACGATAAACGCAATCACCCCTAAGACAAGCATCACAAATATTAATACAACTATCAATAGTAGGGGCCAAAACGATCTTAAAGCGTACCTATATGATTCTATAAAACCGGCATTTTTATATATCGAGAAAACCATAGCAACACTTCCTAGGGCGTTTACAAGTGAAACGAAAAACAACGGGAGAACTGACGGTTGCGTAAATACAAAATCTATTATTCTGAATAATACTACCGGTACGATAATAATACTAAAGAGCGCCCAAAATCGCTTTCTATATATACCCCATGCTCCTTTAAAGAGCTCGCCGATCGGGTCGAGTTTGCCTTTGTTTCTAGCAACTTGATCCATGCCTTTACATAGTGTATCAAGCATTTCACACTAGAACAATAAAAGGAGCCTCTATCTGTAGAGATACAGGCTCTGTCGATACTCAAGGAAAGGTTGCGCGTCAATTGCCGTCGGATTTGGAACTCGAGGTTTTTAGAAATGGAAGAGCGAACCATCCTTGGTTCGCTCTTGGGCAGTTTAAAGGCTTGCCGTGGTCTTGCCCGTTAGGCTACGCGGAGAAGATAGGCCAACCACCCCGCGACGGCTACGAGAACCGGGTAGATCACGCCGCTCATCCCGAAGAGCGGCGTGACACCCGTGCAATCACCCATGACGGGCAGTAGAGCCCAGTCGAAGATCTGAAGGATTGCGAAAAGCGACATTCCAGAAACCACGACTAGAGCTTCGCCGGTCAGACGATGAGACGCGGAAGCTTGCCTGCGCAGGTAGTAGCCTAGAACGGCCACGCCCGCAGTGAAGACCACGTAGACAGCGGGGTTCCCGGTGAAGAGCGGGTTCCAAGTCTGACACCCACTCTTGAACGCCTGGACTGGCGTCATGGAAACCGGACTCAGAATCCCGGCTACCTCAAGAGCGACCAATAAAGCCGCTCCTGCGAGCCACGTCAATACCTCAGCTGAAACCTTCTTGATGACCACCGCTGTGATTCCCCTTTCCGCCACCTCGTTCCGAGGCCGAGCGGATTTAGAAGCCAGATCCCATCTTTAGTTGTACAACGTACCGAAACTAGTGGCCGAAAGTTAACACAAAATCTGCTATGGGTCAAGCTGTGGATAGATGTCCGATTCCGAAGTACAACGCGTGTTATCTTGGGAGAGATGGTGGGTTGGGGGGCGGGGTGAGTTTATGAGTTAGTGCAACTTCTTAGGTCAGGGTGTCAAAACATGCTTAAAAATGTCTCTCATTTAGCTAATAAACCTAGGTGGGTTGTTTAATTTTCTATATTCCCACCCAAATAACCCCGTGAAATAAAATTTCACGAGGTTCAAGACCGACCTGGGACGATGAATGGCATAAGCCATATACGTTCACTATTGTGGGGACCTGGCCAGCCGCTTTTCTGCGCTTATCCCGTTCCATCATCACAACAAGCAAACGCGCCCTAGCTTTCTCTGCTTCCTCTATAGAGATCGGGATACTGTCGGTTTCCCACCTCTCCATAAGCGTATTGAGATTGCCGGCTGAACTGTTCTTCTTGTCGCTCATATCGTCCGCTCCTTCCCTGCGGCAATTTAAAGACCGTGGGACACGAAAAGAATCAGATCAATGCCCACAATAATATCAAGAGTTGGATTTTATGTACAGAAACCCATTTTAAAATCCAGCAAAAAATTAATCAATTAGTGACGCGAATTTCTCTTTCGTATCTTTTGTCGGCGAAATATCGTGGATTTCTTCAGGAGTGATTTCGAGGAGACCCTTAACTTTTCTCTCGGGCAGGATTTCTTTTATCCATTCCTTTGCTTTATTAAAATCTTCTCCCTCGGTGCTGTATAACACGGTCCCCTTGATCTGGTAGCCCATCATCTCTTTCCAGCACGCGAGCGCGACGTTGTTGTTTCTAAGAAAATTATTTCTGGTCTTATCCATAAAATAATCAATAAGCCAAATTCTTCCGTCAACAACTTTTATGGAAGATACCGGAACGACATTTATGCCGTTCTCGCTCCACGTTGCGAGCGCTTTTGAATCAGCTGAAAGGATAAATTCTTCTATATGCCTATCCATATCTTATGCTTCGCATGAAACGCAAACGTTTTCCGAGGAAATATGCACTGCGTTTTCTGTTTCGAGTTTTTTCTTAGAAGCTTCCAAAAGTTTTTTACGCCCGAACCGCTGGGCTGCGCTCATGCTGTGCTGATAGTACAGAGTCTTTACGCCTTTCTTCCATGCGTACAGATAGAGCGCGTTGAGCTCTTTGGCGGACATGTCGGGATCAATCATAAGATTAAGCGACTGCGACTGGTCTATATACTCCTGCCTGTCCGCGGCCTGATCCAAAACGGCCTTAGGATCTATCTCGCTAAAGGTCATAAAAACTTTCTTTTCGTGATCAGTCAGACAATCTAAATGCTGTACCGATCCGTCATTATCTCGGATCGAATTCCATATCTCCGGAGTATTGCAACCCTTGAGTTTCAGCACGGATTCAAGCGTCGGATTTTTTATGGTGACCTTTATCTTATCCACGTCTTTGACAAAACAGTTGGACATCAATGGCTCTATGCTCTGCGAAACCTGGCCCAGGATGAACGCCGAAGACGTCGTCGGGGCGAGCGCGATAAGCGTGGTATTGCGGCGCCCGTACCCCTTTAATACTTCCGGCTCGCCGTATTCTTTCGCCAGATTCTTCGATGCCTGATACGCCTTCCTGCGTATTAAAGCGAAGATTTCCTTATTAAGTGCGGCCGCTTCCTTGCTCTCGAAAGAAACATTGTTCTCCTGAAGAAAGGTGTGCCAACCCAGCACGCCGAGGCCTAACGCTCTGTGCTCTTTGGCGAATTTGTGAGCCCTGCTCATAAAATAGAACGCCGTCTCTTTCTGATGGTCGCCGGAATCCCGTAATTGCTCCAGCCGTTCTATAAAATCGGAAAGTACCGTATCCAAAAACATCGTAAGCGTCTCGACGGCATCGGTATCTTTCCACTCGTTGTAGTGTTTCAAATTAAGCGATGACAAGCAGCATACAAAGGACAACTCGTCGCTTGTCGGAAGACAAATCTCGGAACAAAGATTGCTTCCGTAGATTCTCATATTTTTATCCTTATACACATCAACCGTGTTGTTATTAACCGTATCGGAGAAAAAAATATAAGGATATCCTATCTCCGTCCTGCGCTGGATAATCTTCGCCCAAATTTTCCTCTTTTCCTCATCCCCCGCCACCATAGAGTCAAGCCACTTGTCGGTCGCCGTGACGGCATATGTCGATTCCTGGATTGGGTGACCTTCTTTTCCTATTTCAAGGAATTCATTAATGTCTTTGTGTTCCACCGGCAGGTATGGCGCGAAGTGGCCGCGGCGCACGGAACCCTGGCTGACTATATTGATAAGTCCGTCAAATAATTCCATAAAGTGAACGGAGCCGGACGAGAACCCGTTGTCTTTAATCACCGCTCCGCGGGGCCTTAATGCTCCGAAGTATCCGGCAGTGCCGCCGCCGTATTTCGTCATCATGCCGACCTCCGCATGCGTGAATAATATGCGAGACATATCATCGGCGACATAGCTCGAAAAACAGCTGATAGGCAATCCTCTCGAGAGTCCGTAATTAGACCATACGGGAGATGCCAAGGAATAAAACCCTCGTGACATGTAGTCATAAAACTTATCGGCAAATCCGGGCTTATTCAAAAACCTTTCCGCTATTATCGCGATCTCGCGGATGCGCTCTTCGGCGGAAACGCCCGGCAATAGATAGCCCTTGGAAAGAAATTTTCTGCTGTTTTCGTTCAACCAATAGATGTCCTTCATTTAAAATAAATCTTCACTTGTTATGCTTTTGCTCCTCCTGTCGTAATTAATCGACTTTTTATTGAAGAAATCCCCGTGCTTCGTGGCGATAACCTCATCGTTGAACCACTCCGACTTACTTACCAAAGCTTCGTCCACATCGAAAATCTTCTTTATCCCGATGCTTTGAAGCGAATTGTTGAACCGCTGCTTTATAAACTCCAACACCGCGTCCTTCGGCATAATATCAAGCTCCCCTTTTTCGAATATCCAATCAACCACCTGTGTTTCCGAAGAAAACGCTTCCCGGCACAGCTGCAGAACCTGTTCTTCGAATTCGTTATCGAACCACTCAGGATGTTCGGTTTTTATGATATTAATAATTTCTATACCGAATAGGCCGTGAATCTGCTCTTCTTTCGACGTTGCCTCGACCGCGTTCGAAATCCCCTTGAAAATATTTTTATATTTATTGAAAGACATAATAATGAGAAACTGGGAAAATAAGGATACGTGCTCCACAAAAAGAGAGAACAGCAATATGGACTGGGTATATTCCCTATTGTCCTCGCTCCGCGCGTTTCTGATAGCCTTCTCCAGATAATTAACCCTGTTTATGATCGCCGGAATCTCCCTTACATGACTGAATTCTTCATTCAACCCCATAACCTCGAGAAGATGCGAATAAGCATCGGCATGCCTCACCTCGCTCTCGGCAAACGTAGCGCCTACTGCGCCGATTTCCGGTTTCGGTAATTTCTTATAAATATCCCCCCAAAATGTTTTTACGGAAACTTCCACCTGCGCGATAGCCAACATCGCGTTCTTTATCGCGCTTCGCTCCGTTTTGTTCGCTCTGACGTTAAAGTCCTGAACGTCGCCAACGTAATTAAATTCCGTGTGTATCCAATACGAGTGCCTTATCGCGTCGACATATTCGTACAGCTCCGGATACTCGTACGGCTTCAGATTAATGCGCTTTTTGAATATATCCCTCTTGCGCAGATCAGCCCTTTGCCTTCTGTAAAGAATATACGCCTTGGCCACGTCGTGGAATTCGCTCGACATGAGCGCTTCCTCGACCAGATCCTGGATATGCTCGACTTCCGGTATGGCGGCGGGGTCGTTTTCGCGTTCCTTCCCAAGGGCAATTACAACTTTTCCGGCGACATTTATAGCATCCTCCGCGCTCCCATTGGCAGTTGCCGCCATAGCCTTCGAGATCGCGCCGACGATTTTCGATTCATCGAATTCCTGTCGCCGGCCATCGCGTTTGATAACTAGATCTGCTTTTGTTCCTGACATGCTTTTGTTTGCCCGTTGTAAGTCAAGTATATAATATTCAACCGCTTGATCTGGCAAGGTATAAAAAACTTCCTTTTTTTCCGGATTTTTCGGCGTTTTCCACAGATTTCCTCCGTTGGGTAAGATAATTTTTTTAAAAAAACCGCCGGGCGTCATACCTGCCGGGCGTCGCCTCTTCTATTTCCACAGAAGATCGCTTATTCAGTTTTATATAAAAGGTGTATAATTCAAAAAAAATAATTAAAACATGCATAAGAATACATTGCGGGAGATAGCAAAGTTTGCCACAGGCTTGATCCTAGCGGATTTTCTAGTCGGCCTGTGGATTTATTTAAGCGGACAGGTTCCGATTACCGTCCTCGGTATAACGTACGCCGCGCAGGCCATAATCGGCTGGATGGTTTTCGATGTTTTGCTGTTCGTTTTCCTATTCCACTATGCCTGGCTGATGCCTGAAAGAAAAAGAACAAATGGAGAGAGAAAAATTCACCTTGCTGTCGGAATACTTTTCACAATCGTCGCTCTTCTTCATTTCGCGAGAATCATTTTCGGCGTGAACCTGGTTCTAGGATCATGGGAGGTGCCTTATTGGCTTAACGGGCTTGGCGTAATCGTAACGGCGCTCTTCGCTTACATAAGCTTCGACCTTTACGGCAAGGAAAAATAACAAAGAAAACGAGCCCGTCGAGATTTCCTCGACGGGCTTTTTGAATCGGCGTTAATCTTCCCTCAACACTCTCATTTTAACATGAACGCAGGTGCGGGGATCGGCTGGTTCCGGCTCGCAGGCGGGGCAGTACGGCAGCGGCATACGCACTACTTTCCCCATACCGGCGTGCTGGTCGCCGAACTCTGCCAGGTGGACGGAAACGAGAAGCGTTGTCTGCATGATATCGGCTCCGGTCTTCCTGCAGCGGTACTTGTCGTCACTCACCCGCTCGCAATGCCCGCTTAGCCATCCGTCGATCTCGTCCTGGAGCTCTTTGGGACTGCGGCCGCCTTCCGGAAACCGCATAATCGCACTCTCCTTCGTGGAACAATTAGTTAGTTCAGACTATAACTATTTCGCCTTAAAGGCAAACGAGCAAGAAGGGGTTTATATTCATTCGACTGTTGATACGCTGGTTTATTTTGGACGGTGTCATATAGTATTTAATATTCACCCATCCGAATATGGATTAATCTTTTACCTTATTCCCGTGTCGCAATTGATTATTATGTTCTGCGGCAATCCCAAAACCACGGCAACTTGAACCGGAGAGCACCGCGGGTATGGCATCCCGGTCTGAGTCTGCGCGTTGAAATAATATATCCCCGGCAAAAGGGCGATTTTGAAGATTCCCGAAGAATCGGTATTCAAGGCCATATACGATGAGGAAGAGGACGCCGGTCTTATATCGACCGTTGTTTCATACGGTTTCGGCTCGCACCCCGGAAGCGGAGGATTATGTTCTACGGGACACGTGGGACCGAGCAGGACCTGCCCGGTAATCATGGTCCTAGCCGAGGAAGTCGCGGTGCCGGTCGGATTCGTTGGTGCGGAAACTCGCTGGCTTATCCTTGAAAGTATCCAAAACGCGGCAATCACGATAACTACGAGGATGATTATTCCTATAGTAACCAATTTTTTCATTGTATTTATAGTATATAGCGAATAGAAAAAGGGCGCTAACCAACACGATGGCTAACGCCCGGACCGCGCGACGGCGGTCAATGCGCTTGGTATTGACGCACTCGCAGAGGAACGCCGTTCTCTTTCAGTATCTCGCGGCCGTTCAAAAGAACGACTTCGAGTCTCGGAGGGAAATCACGTCCATCGGTCATCCGGTCCGCCAGTTTCGGAGGAACGACGTCTAAGGCATACGGTCTGGCATAATAGATTGGCAGGCCGCCTCTCGTGACGCAAAACATTCCATCTTTGGTTTCCGTGGCGTACTCATAGAAGTGAACGGATCTCGACTCCCTGACAGTCTTCGCAGAGCAAGGACAGCACGCTCTCATGATCCTGTAATATCCCTCGAACTCTCCGCCTTCGCTTACAGGCTCGGCTCCTTCGAAAAACACGAATACGAGCTTTGCGCGCGGGAAAAGGTTTTCGCACCCCATGCACCAGTCCTCGCCGCGTTCTCTTACCTCATTGGCAAGAAGGCGGTTCCTGAGCACGTTGTAGTCAGCAACCGCGAGGCCCAGTTCTCCTTCGCGCACACCTTCGCCGGACAGGATCTGGTTACGGCACTCAGCAAGAACCCTAAGTCCTACGGTCTCCACACGTGACACCTCCCGAGGTGCAGAAAGTAGATTGAATTTACATGAGAAACAAGAAGAGGTCAACAATTCCGCGATTAAGCACAAAAAATAGCGGGGGTTCCCGCTTTTTTGCATGACCTATCTGTTTTTGTTTTCCTTGAAGAGTCGGTCTAATATTTCTTTCTCGAATCCTGATTTTGTCCAGTTCGGCGCGTTTTCTTCTATAAGCAGTCTCCGCACTTCCTCCGCGCTCATCCATTTCAGTTTACTTATCTCGTCTTCTTCGTACTTTATTTCATTTATATTTCCGTCCCATTCCATCGCGTAAACACAGACAAATTCTTTCGTGTGCCGAATCTTGTGTATGGCTATGAAAAACAAGTCTTCCTCTTTTATTTCCAACCCGAGTTCTTCTCCGCATTCTTTGACAGCCGTCTCCAGGTAACTGTCTTCATGCAAGACGTGTCCTCCGAAAAACGGTTCCCAGAATCCCGGACTGCTGTCTTTTTTTAGCGACCTTTGCTGGCAGAGAATCTGTCCTTTGGAATTTATTATCCAAACATTGGAATTTCTGTGCCAATGATTATCCCTGTGAACTTCCCCCCTTGGCTTAGCCTCGAGCGGCTGATTCAGTTCGTCGACAACGAACAATAACTCGTCTTTATTTATCATAGGAGGAGTATACCAACAAGACGCCTCGATCACAATAAAATGAAATCGGGAAAGTTTACAATTAAAACGCCTCTTATATAATTAACGCAATGTTTCAAAACTCTTTTGGGACTGACGCGATAGTATACCTGTTAATCGCAGCCGCATTTTTTACTGCAATATTTCTTCCTTACCCGAAATTCGGCAGAAAAAAGGAAAAACACCGGAGATGAATCTGACAAAAACTCTTAGAGACAAAATAGAGCGCGATTTGCCCATGGAGCATCTCCTGCCGGACAAGCTGCCGATTTACGTTTCTTCTTTCGTATATATGTTCGGCATACTTACCCTTACAAGCTTTATCGTAATAATACTTTCCGGAGTTATCATGGTCCTTGAGGGGCCTACCTGGTATCAGTTTTCGGCCGCCGGATTTATCTTCCGCTCCATCCACTTCTGGGGAGTCCAGGTCTTTTTCTTTTTCCTATTTCTGCACTTTTTCTCGGTATTTTTCACGGCCGGATGGAGAGAGGGGCGTTTTGCCACCTGGGCCATAGGAACGTTTCTCTTAATGTTTTCTATTATCGAAGCCTTTACCGGCATACTTATGGAAGGAGGGTTTTTCGCGCAATGGAACCAGGTGCAGTCCAAAGATGCTTTTAATTCTCTCGGTCTTTCGGGAATTTTTAACACTCTTAATAACGGCCAACTATATGGCTTGCACGTTAGCGCCATACCGGCGGCGCTTATTCTCCTTCTTATAATTCATATTATCCTAATAAGACAGAAAGGAGTGGTTCCTCCCGTGCAACCGCGCCAAAAACGCCATGCCTAAGTACCAAAATCCTGAAGACATATATCCGTCAAAGGAAGGCGACCTTATAAAAGAGATGCTCGTTGCATTCATCTTCGTCTCGGTTTTAATCACCGCCTTGGCGCTTATTTTCAAATCCCCTTTCGAACCGCCGGTAACCATACGGCAAACCGCAGAGAATAATCCGGTGCTTTTCGAGCAGACCGCCATGAGAGATTTAATGGGCACTAGCGCCATAGCGGCCTACGGCCCCCCGTATGATTCCGGTCCGGCGCAGCAAAGCCTTGGAAAATTCAGCCCAGAACAATGGGCGGGAGTCTCTGTTCCGGTAAACGCAAGCGACGTTTATGTGTTCACTCCTCTAGAAGCGGCATCAAACATAAATCCTGACATACGAAACGTTCTCGCGGAATTTAATTCGGCAACCGATGCACAAAAAGCCGCGTGGGAAAATAATTACTATAACGCTCTTCAAAACTCTACCGGAACCGCGGGAATAATCTCCGTTTCAAACGGAGACTACGGCCCCGTGGAATCAATGATGAATTACCTTTTGGGTTTGGGGAAAAGCGGATTCATGGATTCATCGCTTAATAACGGCGCGGAATACAATAACGGGGTCTACGCCTATAACTTCTCGCGCAGTCTTCTTTTTCTGCAGGGAGAAACTCTGACCGATATCGCTGCCCAAAAAGGGCTGTTAGGATCACAATTGGGCATAATAAAAGACATAAGCCCCTACCCGGGTCCCTGGTGGCTCATTCTATACTCTTATCTCTACCAAATACCTCCTTATTCCACTGCGGCGGCCGGAGACCTGCTTGTCGCATTAACGATGGTCGGGGTGTTCCTCGCAATTCTTTTTCTGCCGTTCATACCGGTCTTAAATAGAATTCCTTATTATATTCCGGTCTACAAAATCATCTGGCGCAGGTGGTATAAAAACCGAAACGAGTTCTCTAGTATTACCCAGGATAAACAATGAAAATAAAAGCGGCCATTCTAGGCGTTCTTATCGTCTTGGGAATAATAATGTCCTTGTATGTTTACTTTGGGATAGTCGAGCATAGGGTGTTAAGCGCAGCAAGTTTCTTTATCGCTTTTCTTTTGACGGCAATGTTCTCCGCTAAAATCATGGCCGAGTTCAGGCAGCTGAACAAATATGTTTCCGCGCGCAATAAAATAAAAAATATCCTGCTTCCCGTAACCGGGAATGAAAACTATGCCTCGATTCTTGCGGATAATCTGGTTTTGCATAAAACAGAAATCGAAAACTGGACGGAAATGCCAAAAAGTAAAATTCAGGAAATAACCATTATCCTAAAATCCATAAAAACGGGAAGCCGCCGCGCGTGAAGCGCAGCGGCCAGGGCGCAAGAACTAAGAAAGCTTCAGCGGCGCGAAATCCGCGGATTCCAATGCCATGGAGTACTTCTCCATGTACGGCATGATGGTGTCGCCGCGATTATACATCTTTTTAAAACCCAGGCAAAGTTTCCTAAGGCCAACATCGCGGACAAGGGAATGTTTCGAGACGGGTTGCAGGAGTTTTCTCTCCTAGCTTGTTATATTAAGAGGCGTCTTTATCGTTAAAAATTAAGCTTTGAGCTTCGTTGTCTTGGAAAAAAGCAGATATATGGCAAAATAACTTATAACTCCGGAAAGCATTCCTCCCAAAATATCGGATGGCCAATGGACTCCAACCGCTACCCTGCCAATCCCCACAAAAATAGTAAGGACACTAAGCCATATTCCTGTGCGTTTGTTTATCAAAAACGCCGCTAGGACTATCGGCGTTAGAAACGCAATATGCCCCGAGGGAAACGAAGGGCTGGCCGCGGCGTGTATTAAAGAGACAACCGCAGGCGTGGAGGTTCCGCTTACAGCGCCTAGGGCGATAAATGGTCTTGCGCGATAAAAGAAAAAATGAAAAGAATAAGCGATTATCCCCCACGAAAAAAGCACCGAAACGATAGTGAGAAAAAATATATAAAACTTTTTTTTAAGATCCTTGACGTGCAGAAGTTCGTATAAAAAAACGATGGCTATAATATACGGAAAGTAGTTGGCTAAAAAAACATAAACCCACTCCAAATAGGATACGCTTGTGGCAAAACCATAGATAGCGTTGAAAACCGAATAGTCTAAACTAAACATATCCGATTCCTGTAAATATTATATTTTGACGAAAGGCAAAAGGCCCATATACCTCGCGCGTTTTATAGCCCTGGCCAAAAGCCGCTGATGCTTGGCACACGTCCCGGTATGTATCGGATCTATAATCTTGGCCTGCTGCGAAACAAAGCGCCTTAACGCTTCCGCGTCTTTATAGTCTAGTTGCTTCACGCCCTGCGAGCAGAAAAAACACTGTTCTTTTCTCATGATATTCTCGAGCTTACAAGATATTGGCTAGAATGGCAAATCTTCCGGTTTAATTTCGTCGGCGTCTATGTCTATGACGGGAATCTCTTCGGCCTGTGGTGAATCAACCGCACTACCAGCAGCCTCGGCGCTCCTCGAAGACTCAGCGGACTCCGTTCTTCCTCCGCCGGCAGGCCTTGGCCCGAATTGGACTCTTTCTCCGACTATCTCCGTGGTCTTCCTCTGTTGTCCATCCTTTCCTTCCCAGGCTCTGGTCTGAATCCTTCCTTCTATAAAGACATTGCTTCCCTTGGTAAGGAACTGATTGGCCAATTCCGCCTGTCTTCCCCATAGAACTACGTTGTGGAACTCCGCGCGGGTCTGACGGTTGCCACCCTTGTCTGTGTAATAGCTATTAGTCGCGACGCCGAAAGAGCAAACCGCTTGTCCCCCCGGAGTCTGACGCAGTTCCGGATCGCGGGTGAGGTTACCTATGATGAAAACTTTATTTAGATTCATCTCCTCTTATTTCAGGATCTCCTCCAGCTTTTTTTCCAGCTCCTCATTGGAGAGCTCGCTTGAGGTCGAACCAGATGCCGTAGCGGCAATGGTTTCCGACTTAGCCGGAGAAGGTTTAGCCGGCCTTTTCTTCTCGGTCTTCGTTATCGGAGGAGTAATGACCAAATGGCGCATTATTTTCTCGTCTAACTTTAAAGCGGAATTAAGTTCGGCTATTTTTTCCGGAACTACATCGAAGTAAATCCATCCGAAATACGCCGAACTGGCTTTCTTAATCGGATAGGCCAGTTTAATCTCCGAGACATTCCCCTCGTTCAATATCTCCGCTCCGATGCGGGAAAGGCGGTTTAAAACCGCTTCAACATCATTCTCGTTCCGCACTAAGAAAGATATTTCGTAGCTTTTTTTCTCGCTATCCATCGCGCTAGATGTTACCAAAACTTATACCGCGGGTCAAATATCCGCCCAGCCCCGAGAGTTTAACTCTCGGGGCCTAAGGCGCTATTCGGCAACGATATCACTAACCTCCGCGACCTCTTCGTTGACCTTTTCCATTTTCTCCTCCGTCTCTCCTCCCAAAGGCAAAAGCCTGCCGATTATGACATTCTCCTTCAAGCCGCGCAGCTGGTCGACACGCGATTCGATAGCGGCGTTGGTTAGAACCCTCGCGGTTTCTTGGAACGATGCAGCCGCGAGCCAGCTGTCTGCGGCAAGCGCCGACTTAGTGGTCCCAAGCAGAATCTCCTCGGCCTTAGCCGGTTCCTTATGTTCGGCCTTCATCATTTTATTAACCTCCCTGAATCTGGATTTATCAACCACGTCTCCGGCGACAAAATCCGTATCCCCGCTTGAAACTATTTTTACCCTTCCGAACATTTGACGCATTATCACCTCGATATGCTTGTTGTTGATTGAATTTCCCTCGGAGACGTATATGCGCTGTACCTCGCGTATAAGATAGCGGTAAACAGCTTCCTTCCCTTTAAGTTCCATAAGCTCCTTGAGATCAATGCTTCCCTCAGTCAAGGCGTCGCCGGCTTCTACAATCTCCCCCTCTTTAGGCAAGACGGAAGTATGTCTCGTAACAGTAAACGACGCCTCCTTCCCCTTGTGGGGAACGAAGTGAATCACTTTATTAAGACCCTTGTCTTCTATGCTGGCTATGGATCCTCCGGCTGGGGCGAGAATCGCTTCTCCTTTCGGCGTGTGGACTTCGAAAAGCTCCTCGACTCTCGGAAGACCGGTGGTAATGTCTTTTCCAGCCGCTCCTCCGGCATGCTTAGTATTGAGCGTAAGCTGAGTGCCCGGCTCTCCGATTGATTGAGCGGCGATAATTCCGACAGCCTCTCCTGTCTTAACCGGCCTATGGTCTCCTAAATCCAGGCCGTAGCACTTGGCGCAGATTCCGTACAAAGATTTACAAGTTATCGGCGATCTCACTTCAATCGACTCCATATCCGATTCCTCTATCTCTTTCGCGGCATCTCCGTCTATGACGTCGTTAGCTTTAACAACGGTCTTTCTTCCTATTTTAATGTCATTCAAAGCGGTCCTCGAGAAAAGCCTGTCTCCAAACTTGTGCCCGAACTCGGTTCCGTCGCTCCTATGAATAGTTATTCCGTCTTTGGCGCGGCAGTCTTCTTCTCGTATTACAACATCCTGGGCAACATCAACCAAACGCCTCGTGAGGTATCCGGCCTCAGCGGTCTTTAAAGCAGTGTCGGCCAATCCTTTTCTAGAACCATGAGTAGTGATGAAATAAGCCAAACCGCTGTGTCCTTCCTTAAGCGAGGTGCGCACGGGAAGCTCGATCTCTTCTCCTTTCGGGTTTACCACAAGGCCCTTCATTCCCATCATCTGCGTCGGCTGTTGCCACGAACCTCTGGCCCCCGAATCGATCATCATATAAACCGAGCTGTCTTCCTTGAGTGCTTTCGGGACTATTTTTCTTATATCCAGGACCGCGTTGGTCCAGATCTCAATTATCCTCGATCTCCTCTCTTCGTTGGTCAAAAGTCCCGTCTGGTACTGCTCTTCGACAAGCGTATTTTTTTTGTCGGCATTATCCAGTATTTCCCGTTTTTCCTGCGGTACAACAAGGTCGTCCATGCCCCAGCTGATCCCGGAAGAAGTAGAGTAGGAAAATCCGAGTTTCTTGACCTCGTCGAGGGTTTTCTGCATAGTCTCGGGACCATAGGTATAAATCAGGTTGCTTATGAGCTTCTGAAGTTTTGACTTGCCGACGGTTTCGTTAATGTATTCCGTTCCTTCAGGGAGAGCCCTGTTGAAAATTAGTCTTCCGCAGGTCGTCTCCCGATCTCCGACCCTTATTAGGGCATGAAGATCGACAACGCCGTTCTCATAAGCTATTTCCGCCTCCTCCGGATCTGCAAAAGCCTTGCCCGCGCCCTTGGCGTTACTAAATTCTTTGGTCAGATAGTAGCAACCCAAAACCATATCCTTGGTGGGAGAAACCACAGCTTCACCGGAAGCTGGCTTCAAAAGGTTTATCGTCGAGAGCATTATGCTGTCGCATTCCGCCTGTGCCTCGCGGCTTAAGGGCAGGTGGACAGCCATCTGATCTCCGTCAAAATCGGCGTTAAACGCGGTACAGACCATTGGATGCACCTGTATTGCCAACCCCTCTATAAGAATCGGCTTAAAGGCCTGGACGCTCAGCCTATGAAGCGTCGGAGCGCGGTTAAGAAGAACCCTCTTCTCTTGTATCACCTCCTCCAGGATTTCCCAAACCTCCGGGTCCCCCTGGTCTATTAGCCTGTTGGCGGTCTTTATATTATGCGCCAATCCTCTCTGCATTATTCCGCTTATCACGAACGGCTTGAAAATCTCCAAAGCCATCTTCTTCGGAAGCCCGCACTGATCAAGATTAAGACTCGGACCGACTACGATGACCGAGCGTCCGGAATAATCAACTCTTTTTCCGAGGAGGTTCTGCCTGAATCTCCCCTGCTTTCCACGCAACATGTCGGCAAGCGATCTTAACGACCTTCTCCCGGCGCCTGTAATTTTGGCGTTTCCATGAATCGAGCTGTCGATAAGCGCGTCGACCGCCTCCTGCAGCATTCTCTTTTCATTCACAACGATGACGTCCGGCGCTTTAAGCTCCAGGAGCTTTTTAAGGCGGTTATTGCGATTGATTACCCGGCGGTATAAGTCGTTTAAATCGGAAGTGGCGTACCTTCCGCCATCCAAGGCAACCATAGGCCTCAGGTCCGGCGGCAAAACAGGCAGAACCGTCATCGCCATCCATTCAGGGCGGCTACCGCTTTTTTCCATGAAGCGGAAGAGCTTCAATCTTCTCAAAAGCTTTCTCTTGCGCAACCCGTCTTTGACGGTTAGCAGCTCTTTTTCTATCTCCTCCGTCTCCTTCCTCAGATCCAATTTCAACAAGGCCTGCCTTATTCCCTCTCCCCCGCTTCCGACGCTGAAAACGTGGCTGAACTTTTTTAAAGCCTCGAAATCATAATCGTCAAGAACCATTCCGGCTTTAAGATTCTTCAGAAGGCTAGTAGCCCTTTCGGCCGCCTCTTCCACCTCCTCGGCCTTATCGAGATTTTCTCCCTTGATTCTCTTTACCTCTTTTCTAACCTCGTCCAAGGCTTCTTTCCTTCTTGCGTCATCAACAGAAGTAACTATGTACGCGGCGTAATAAGTAACGCGTTCCAACTTGGAGATCGTCTCATCGAGCGCCAATCCTATCTTGGACGGCACGCTTCTCAGAAACCACGGATGAATAACCGGAGTAGCCAGCTTTATATGGCCCATTCTTTCACGCCTAACGATTGAACGCGTAACTTCGACTCCGCATTTATCGCAGACAACGCCCTTGTACCTTATCTTTTTATATTTCCCACAGTAACACTCCCAGTCCTTGGTCGGTCCGAAAATACGCTCGGAAAAAAGCCCGTCTTTTTCCGGACGCTGGGTCCTGTAGTTTATCGTCTCCGGCTTTGTTACCTCTCCGTAAGACCAGGAAAAGATCTCTTCGGGAGACGCCACGCTTATTTTTATCGCGTCGAAATTGTTTTCGTTATTCATCGTAATTTTCATCATCCGATTTTGTTTCCGAGGCGGATTCTGCGGAACCGCCGACGAGCTCGACCGAAAGTCCTAAGGCTTTAAGCTCGTTCACCATTACGTTAAATGATGCCGGAATATTCGGCTTCTTTATCTCCTCTCCGCGGATTATCGCTTCATAAGCCGCGCCCCTTCCCGGAACATCGTCGGACTTTATGGTGAGCATCTCCTGCAAGGTATTCGAAGCGCCGTGTCCCTCCAAAGCCCACACCTCCATTTCCCCGAAACGCTGTCCTCCAAGCTGAGCCTTTCCTCTAAGGGGCTGTTGGGTGATAAGCGAGTAGGGACCGACTGAGCGCATATGAACCTTGTCTACAACCATGTGATCCAGTTTCATCATGTAGACAACGCCGACGGTAGCTTTTCTGTCGAACGGTTTTCCGGTCCGCCCGTCATATAAAGTTACCTGTCCCGATTCCGGCAGTCCCGCTTCTTTAAGTTCGTCTTTTATCTGCTCCTCGGTAGCTCCGGAAAACACCGGCGAAACAGCGCGGTATTTCAAGGTTTTTGCCGCCCACCCGAGGTGCGTTTCAAGTATTTGCCCGAGGTTCATGCGGGAAGGAATGCCAAGAGGATTCAAAACTATATCCACCGGCGTGCCGTCTTCGAGATACGGCATGTCTTCAACGCGGCGCACCTGGGAGATGACGCCTTTGTTGCCGTGGCGTCCAGCCATCTTGTCTCCGGCCTGTATATTTCTGAGCTCGGCGACCTGAACTTGGATTCTGGAAATTACACCCGGCTCCAACTTGTCCCCTTTTTCGCGAGAAAGAATTTTTATGCCGACAACCCTCCCAGATTTGCCGCTCGGCAGGTAAAGCGACGTGTCTTTAACCTCCCTCGCTTTCTCGCCGAAAATTGCCTGCAGGAGTTTTTCTTCAGGCATAAGCTCGCTTTCTCCTTTCGGAGAAATCTTACCTACCAGAATATCTCCTCCGCGGACCTCGGCGCCCCTGCGGACTATTCCGTCCTCATCAAGGTCTTTCAGTTTATTTTCGGCAATGTTCGGAATATCCGGGGTGGTAAGTTCCGGCCCGAGCTTCGTGTCACGGACATCGACGGAAAAATCTTCTATATGGATGGAAGTATAACGATCATCGATCTGCACTCTTTCCGAAACAACGATAGCATCCTCGAAAGTGGCGCCGTCAAAAGGCACGAAAGCGACAACTAGGTTCTGCCCGAGGGCGATAACTCCGCTGTCGGTGGCGGTAGAATCAGCCAGTACCTGCCCTTTCTTAACTTTATCCCCCTTCTTCACTATGGGCCGCTCGGAAATAGCAGTATTCTGGTTGCTCATCTTGAACTTGTCCAAGTCATATCTGCGTGATTTCCCGTCGTCGTTCTTTAAAACAATGTGGTCGGCGTCAGCCTCGGCAACCACGCCGGCGAAATCCGCCATTGGCAAAGCTCCAGCCGCTTGGGCCGCGGATTCTTCGATGCCGGTCCCGACATAAGGAGCCTCCGGCACTAGACACGGAACAGCCTGTCTCTGCATGTTTGAAGCCATAAGCGCGCGATTGGCATCATCGTGCTCCAAAAACGGAATCATAGAGGTCGATATGCTTACAAGCTGGTTCGAGGAAACCTCGATTAGGTCCACTTCATCGCGGTCGGTTATTCCCGGCTCTCCTTTTATTCTCGCTTCGATTCTCTTGTCAGCTATCACTCCTTTATCATCCACTTTGATCTCGGCGCTCGCTATCTTGAATTTCTCTTCCTCGATGGCGTTAAGCCACACGATCTCATCAGTTACTTTCCCTTTCTTAACCCGGACGTAGGGAGTAATAAGAAACCCGTGCTCGTCGAGCTTGGCGAAATTCGAAAGATGATTGACCAATCCGATATTGTGTCCTTCCGGAGTCTGTATCGGACAGATTCTTCCATAATAAGAATGATGGACATCGCGGACGTCTATCCCCGCTCTCTCGCGAACCAGCCCGCCCGGACCCAAAACCGTGAGCCGCCTCTTGTGCTCAATCTCGGAGAGAACATTCTCCTGTTCCGCGAACTGCGAAAGTTGGGAAGAAGAGAAAAATTCCTCGACCACCGCCCCGATAAGTCTGGAATTGACCAAGCTCCCGGGCTCCATGGTTTCATAAGCGCCGGCCGCCATCTTGTCTTGAACGTTACGGCGGAGTCTCGCGAAGCCTATCCTAAGCCTTCCTTGAAGAAGTTCGCCGACGGTCTTCATCCTTCTATTGCCGAGATGGTCAATATCGTCGGAAGCGGCATGCGGATCGGAATTCAGGCGCATTATTTCTTTAGTTATGCCCACAAGATCGCCGAGCTCGATAAGACGGTTGTCGGATTTGCCCGCGATTCTCTGATTTACTTTAAATCTGCCGACCGCGCCCAAGTCGTACCGGTCAAGCTGATTAAAAATGGCATCTATAACGCGTTTCGCGTCCTCGACTCTCGCTAGGTCTCCCGGGCGGAGTCTCTTGTATATCTCAAGGTAAGAGTCATCGGCGTTGTGCGCCGAATCTTTCTTCAGCGTCTGGGCAATGCTGTCTCCAAACGCCTTCACAATCTCCTCATCGGTCTTCATTCCGAAAATTCTAAGCAAGGCGGTAACCGCGACCTTCCTGTGCCTGTCTATTTTGACCCAAATCGAGCCGTCGCTGTCTGTCTCGAATTCGAGCCACGCTCCCCTGTTAGGGATAACTTTGGCTCCGAAAAGATTCCTCCCTCTTTTTTCTTCAGCCAGGAAATAAACGCCGGGGGAGCGAACCAGCTGAGAGATGACAATCCTCTCGACTCCGTTAATGATAAACGTTCCTCGGTCGGTCATCATCGGAAAATCCCCGAGATAAACCTCCTGTTCCTTTCCTTTCGTCGAGCCATCAACAGTAAGTTTCAGGTTGGCGCGAAGCGGGGCATTGTAGGTTATGCTTTTTGTTTTTGCTTCGGTCTCCGTATATTTCGGGTCGCCGAAATAATAATCAAGGAAACTCAATTCCAGATTATGGCTGGAGTAGTCTTTTATCGGCGAGAACTCCTCGAATATCTCCTTTATCCCCTCTTTTTTGAACCACTCGTAAGAGTCAAGCTGGATGGCGATTAGATCCGGCTGCTCGACAAGCGATCCAGGGTGGGAAGAGAAAACCCTGGTTGGTAGCTTGGGCATTAGTTATTTTTTAAAGCGACTTTATTTTTAATACTTCCACTGCCTTCTATCGGCCGGGACGACGGATGCCGTAGATATATGTGGAACGGCCCCTCTCTGAAACACAAAAAACCCTTGTTCTTTGTGAACCTCCAAATTTAGGGCCTATTTCAGATATTTAACAATATTTTTGTTCTGTTCGTCAAGGGTGCTCGCGAATACCAACTTCCCGCTGCCCGGAATGGATAAATAGTACCAGTACGGCGACTTTTCAGGGTTTATTGCGGCCATTATAGCATTCAGGCCCGGATTATCAATCGGAGCCGGCGGCAATCCCCTGTTCATATAGGTATTATATGGCGAATCGGTTTTTAAATCTGTCCGGGTTATGGGAAGGCACGGCATTTTTTTCTTTATATAACAGATGGTTGCGTCTATCTGTAGGGGCATCCCGGCCCTGAGCCTCTTGTATATGACGTCTGAAACCAGCTTCATGTCGCTATAGCTCTTCGCTTCGGCCTGGATAAGGGATGCTACCGTAATTATCCGATTCAAATCCGATTTCGGGGGAATAATCGGAAGAACCTTTCTATTAAAATCAAGAATCATCCTGTCCTCGACAATCTGTTCTGAGGAAGGAATATAAAACTGGTAGGTGTCCGGGAAAAGATAACCCTCCTCCGATTCCGGCAATGACAAGCCAGCGGTAAAAACACCGCTCTCCGCAAGTTTTTGATTTATCCCGCTTACCGTCGAACCTTCAGGTATCGTCACCTCAACCGTCCTCGCTCTGGATTTCTCCCAAGCTGCATTAAAAACTATTACAACTAGCACGATGGCGACTATTACTGAAACCAACAAAGCCTTCCGCGGCGTCATAATTATTTTTATTTGTAATTAACTTGATTTAACGCTTTGCAGCACTCCGATAAGCGCGGATATGGTTACAAGATCCGATCCGCCATAACTGACAAAAGGCATGCCCTCTCCCACAACCGGCAGAAACCCGGTAACCGAGCCAAGATTTACCGCCAAGTGAAGCGCTATAAACATGACCGTTCCCAAGGAAAGAAAGCGCAGAATATTGTTATCAGCCGTCATTCCTATCCTTAAAATTCTGTATATTAAAAAGCCGAAAAGCGAGAGTACAACCGCTCCGCCCAAGAACCCCCACTCCTCGATAAAAGACGAAAAGGCAAAGTCAGTCTGTGCCGCCGGAAGAAATCCAAGCTGGACTTCCGTACCTTGTCCGAATCCCTCGCCAAAAAAACCTCCGGATCCGATGGCGATTTTGGATTGTATTGCGTTATAATTTATTCCCAGCGGATCTTTATGGGGATTAAATAACCCGATTATTCTGGCTTTTTGATATGACGCAAAACCAAAATGCCACATAAAAACTCCCACCACAGCCAGTATAAGGACGGCACCGCCGACATATTTCGCCGGCATTTCGCTGACCAGCAAATATCCGAACCATATTCCAAACATTATTATAGCCGTTCCCAAATTCGGCTGAAGGGCCACCAAAACAGTTGGTATGAAAAAAAAGACAAAGGATGCGGCTATTGTTTTTATATTGGCTATGGAAATATGTTTGGCGGCAAAAAAATAGGAGAAAAAGATTATAAGAGCCGCCTGCATAAACTCCGACGGCTGCATTTTGAACGGCCCCAAAGGTATCCAACTCCTCGCTCCATGCACCGCTGGAGCGATGAAATAAGTGACTATAAGAAGCCCTAGCGCGACAGCATAGACCCCGAGAGCAAACCACTTATAGCTCAATAAAGCTTTGATATTGAAAAACGGCAGAACTATCATAAGGCCCAAAGCTAAACCCATCCATATGATCTGTCTCGCTAAAAGGTAACGGTCCGAGGCGGCTAAAATTAAAAGACCGGCGCCCATAAGGAGCGCGGACGTTCCGATTATATACCA
Source organism: bacterium (assembly GCA_021839365.1). GTDB lineage: Bacteria > Patescibacteriota > Minisyncoccia > UBA6257 > Colwellbacteraceae > JACWAO01. Next base: position 24,143 of record JAKCBB010000003.1, read on the forward strand.
GTCCCATCTCCTGCCGGAAAACATCGATGTAATTATATACTCTTGGAGCGTGAATAGTGAATCATGGATCGCGGAACATGAAATGCAGCGGTTCACGATTTATGGCATGCGTTTCACGAAATTAAAAAAGGCCGGCAAACCCTACTTTCCCAGCGCCGAAGCGCAAGTATCATCGGGGCCAAACGCTTTCACTGCTCTGTTCGGAATGGGAAGAGGTGGGACACGTTTGGCTAAATCACCGGCCAGAATCATTTTATATCCGAATAATGAAATCTCAAGTTTTAAATGCCAGGCATTTAAATGACAAGTTTTATAGGCGCTTGGGAATGTGTGGTATTCCAAAAAATGGAATTTAACGGTCTATTAGTACTCCTCGGCTAGATACTGCTATCCAAAACATCAAGATTCCGGTTCTCTTGCGAAAACTTTCATCAATCAATCTCTTCAAACAGGATCGGGACTCCTTACGGAGTTTACACCTAGAGCCTATCAACGTGGTCATCTCCCACGGACCTACACCTAATCTTGGGAGGGGCTTCGTGCTTAGATGCCTTCAGCGCTTATCCCTGCCGAACTTAGCTACCCGGCGCTTCAGTTGGTACCAAAGCCGGTAGACCAGAGGTTCGTTCAACCCGGTCCTCTCGTACTAGGGTTGACTTCCCTCAAGTGTTAGACGCCTGCAGCAGATAGAGACCAACCTGTCTCACGACGGTTTGAACCCAGCTCGCGTACCCTTTTAATTGGCGAACAGCCAAACTCTTGGGACCTTCTTCAGCCCCGAGCTAGGGTGAGCCGACATCGAGGTGCCGAGCTTCGTCGTCGCTGTGGACGCTCGGACGAAACCAGCCTGTTATCCCCGGGGTAACTTTTGTCCGATATCTCCGGCCTTTCTATAAAGAGCCGTCGGGTCGCTAAGTTCTGCTTTCGCATCTGCGCGACTTGTGAGTCTTGCAGTTAAGCCGGCTTATGCCTTTGCACGACGAGGTCGATTTCCATCCGACCTTAGCCGACCTTGATAAACTCCTCCGTTACTCTTTGGGAGGATTCCGCCCCAGAAAAACTGCCCATCAAGCACTGTCCCCAAAGGGTTTAGGTTTTGCCACTCCCTTCAGGTTAGATTCTAAAGTTTGGAAGGCTGGTGTTTCATTGTCGAGTCCGCCCCGACCGAAATCGGGGTTTCAACCTCTACCAGCTACACTACGCATCCAGACCCTAGAGCCAATACCAGACTACAGTAAAGCTCCCGGGGTCTTTTCGTCCCGCTGCAGGTATCCCGCGTCTTCACGGGAATCGCATTTTCACCGAGCTTCTCGTCGAGACAGTTCTCTGATCATTACGCCATTCGTGCGCTCCGGAACTTACCCGGAAAGGAATTGCGCTACCTTAGAACGGTTATAGTTACCGCTGACATTGACGAGGGCTTGAACCAGTCAGCCTGCAATATTACTACCACAGACCGCCAATCTTAACCTTCTCGCATCGGTCAGGCGTCACCCCCTATACATCCTCTTGCGAGTTCGCAGGGAGCTGTGTTTTTGGTAAACAGTTGCCAGAGATACTTTCACTGCGGCCCTTCTTTCCTTGCGGAAAGTCGGGCAGGCCTTATCGCTAACTTACGGCCGCTTTTTTGCCGAGTTCCTTGACGAGAAATCACTCGTACCCCTTGGGCTACTCGCCCTATCCACCAGTGTCGGTTTACGGTACGGATTCCGCATACATAACCTTAGAAGTTTTTCTCGGAAGCGCGCTCAGCCGACTAACCGGAGTAAGAACTCCGACTCGCCTCTGCTCTGGGATTCGCGATTAAACACAGGCATCCGGATTTGCCAGGACACCATCCTCGAGCCAAGGACACCAAACCAATAAGATGATCGGCGTACTGCGCCTCGTCCCTCCATCGAAATATACGGAAGAGCTGGAGTATTAACCAGCTGTCCATCAGCTTCGGCTTTCGCCATCGCCTTAGGGCCGTCTAACCCGTAGCTGATTGCCATTGCCACGGAAACCTAGGATTTTCGGGGAGCCGGTTTCTCACCGGCTTAGTGGGTTACTCATTCCAACATTCTCTCTTCTCAGCGCTCCAGTCGCCCTCCCGGGTCGGCCTTCACCGCGCTAAAAATGCTCTTCTACCCCCGGCACATTCTCTTTGTATCGAGTCAAACTTTTAATAAATCGCCCGATACAAAAAGAAAGTGTCGAGCCGCATCTTCGGTACTGCGCTTTAGCCCCGGTAAATTTTCGGCGCCGCTTACCATCGAGTAGTGAGTTGTTACACACTCTTTAAAGGATGGCTACCTCTAAGCCAACCTCCTACCTGTCTATGGTCTACGACCACCTTTTACACTTAGCGCAGATTTAGGGACCTTAGATGGCGGTCAGGGCTGTTTCCCTCTCGACCACGGAGCTTAGCCCCCGCAGTCTAACTGCCATACTTTTAACCTTTTGGTATTCGGAGTTTGATTGGTCTGCCGAGCTTTCGCCCTTTACAGACCATCCAGTGCTCTACCCCCAAAAGGGAACGTATAACGCCAGTCCTAAAACTGTTTCGAAGAGAACCAGCTATTACCAAGCTCGATTAGCTTTTCACTTCTTACCTCAATTCATCCGAAGGTGTTGCACGACCAACCGGTTCGGGCCTCCCCCCGCCTTTCGGTGGGGTTCACCCTGATCAAGGTAAGCTCGCCTGGCTTCGGGTCTTACGCATACCGCCAAGATCCTTACGGACCTTCGCCCTATTAAGACTTGCTTTCGCTGCGCCTTCTTCGTCAGAAACGAATTAGACTACGCGATATGCATAAACTCGTTGGATCATTCTTCAATAGGCACACGGTTACTCGCCCTCGTCCTTGCGGACGAAGATTTGAGCTTCCGTTCCTTGTAGGCATATGGTTTCAGGTCTATTTCACCGCCCTAACCGGGCTGCTTTTCACCTTTCCCTCACGGTACTTGTTCACTATCGATCACAAAACATATTTAGCCTTTCCCGATAGTCCGGGAAACTTCCTTCAAGATTTTCGTAACTCGAAGTACTCAAGAATATATACTAAAAGGATCTTCCGCTTTCGCGTACAGGACTTTCACCCTCTTTGGTTCGGCTTTCCAGCCGATTCTGCTAGCAAAAGATTTTGTAACCTTTCCTTACATACAACGTGAATCGTTTCGGAAGATTGCTCGTCCGCAACGATCCACGTTTTAAGCAGTGTATATACCTTATAACCCTCACCGCCCTTGCGGGTAATGAGTTTAGGCTTCTCCCTTTTCGCTCGCCGCTACTTGGGGAATGACTTCGTTTTCTCCTCCTCTGCTTACTGAGATGTTTCACTTCAGCAGGTGCGCTTCCAACCTTGCGGTCGGACAACGTGGGTTTGCCACGTTAGGTTGCCCCATTTGGAAATCTCCGGATCAAAGGTTGCTACGCACCTCCCCGAAGCATATCGCCGCTACGCCGCGTCCTTCATCGCTGTTTTGTGTCAAGGCATCCGCCATACGCCCTTAAGTAACCAACATTCCCTAAGAATTTACATTTAAGTAAATTCAAAGACGTCTATAAAACCTGCCATTTAAATGCCAAGCATTCGCCAAGCACTTAAATGTTTGTTTTGTCTATTACTTGTTACTTGTGATTTCAGTATTCGGTTTTAAAGATTCAGTCGATCTCCCAACAAAAAAGCCGCTTGAGAAGCGGCCGCTAGACAACAATTAAATCGCTGGCTTAGCCGCTTTTTTGACGTTGCTTCCTGTTAGTCATCCGAACCCTATTATATACATCCGGTCTTTTCTTTGTCAATAAACCCATAATCGCTGCGGATACCTTCTTGGGATCGTGCACTACCGGGCCGGATTTGACTATTAAGTCCATGCCGATAAAACGCTTATCGGCGGGGATTTTGCCGTTCGTAACCGCCTCCAATACGCTTTTGTCAACCGAACGGTGGCGCCTGATACGGGCCTCCCCGGGCAGCTTTTTGTTATATAAAATATAATCGACTTCCCCGCCGAGATATTTTTCCACCTCGGAAACAAACTCCTCCGCTCCGAACCCATTGGTTTCTCCGCGTTTGGTCATAACGTTAACTATATAAATTTTTTTCGCCTTGCTTTTTCTTATCGCTCCCGCCATCCCATCAACCAAAAGAATCTGCGCTAAAGACGAGTACAAGTCTCCCGGGCCTATGACTATCGCGTCCGCTTTCTCAACCGCTCTCAAAGCTTTTTCATACGCCTTGGCCCTCGGTCTCAAAAAAACTTTTCTTATGCGAAGATTCGGATTGTGTTTAGGTATGTCGATATTAGCCTCGCCTTTTATCTTTTTTCCATTTTCTAGAACCGCCCACAAATCGGCGCGGTCAAGCGTCGCCGGCAGGACCTCGTGCTTAACATCAAGAATGCGTTTCACCTCGTCCATGGTTTTCTCATAGCTATTGGATGAGAGTTCCAGCGCGGTTATCAAGAGGTTGGCAAAATTATGTCCCTTCAGTTCTCCAAATTCGAAGCGGTAGTTAAAAAGGTCGGACATTAAGGGGGATGCGTTAGCCAAAGCAATAAGCGCTCTGCGCATGTCTCCGGGAGAAACTATTTTGTAATCTTTACGCAGCCTCCCCGCCGAGCCTCCGGAATCCAGCATTGCGCAGACAACGGACAGCTTGACGGGATAGTGTTTCAATCCTTCAAGAACAGCCTTGGGCATCGCGTTTCCTCCTCCGAGACAAACCACTCTTTTCATGAAAGTTAACTTCCTTATTTTCCTACTTTTAACCGGCTTAAGCAAAAAAGGAAAGCCGTCCAGACGGACGGCTTTCTAAAATTCTGTGAAGTGAAACTTTTACCTCTCCTCGACTCTTTCCCTGAACCTTTCAAGGAGATGGGCCGCATACTCCTTTCCTCCCAAACCGAAAGCGAGTCCGCCGGCTAAGGCGAGCATCGATAACAGTGCCACGAATATTGCGTAGAGGAACTGAGAAGCTATGCCCAACTGAGCGAGGGCGGCGATAACTCCAAAGATAACTATCGCATAGTAGGTAAGCCCGCCTAAGAACTTAAGCGAGTACAATTTAGCTCCGGCTACAGTCGTCTTGACGACTCCTTCCAAAAACCTGGCGAGTATTACCGCGCCAAGCAGGATAATGATAGCCGCTATTACCTGCGGTATGTATGAGACAATCGGCTGGATAACGGTGAAAACGCTTACGGAAGAGCCAAGCAGAATTCCGACAACGGAAACCAGGGTAACGATTATGAAGAACCAGTAAAAGATTCTACCAATCAATCTGGACAAGGTAATGCTTACCCCGCCCTTCTTCAGATCCTTATCGAACTCGGTATTCTCCACGAGCGCATCAAGTTTAGCAGCTTTAAGTCCTTTCTCTATCGCAGATCCGAGAACAAGAGCTATTACAACGCCGATTATAAACACAATGATTGCGCCTATAGCCGCCGGTATATAACTCCAAAACTGATTCCAAACCTGCTGAAGAGGAAATGTTATTGCGCTTACCCAATTTTGTCCTGACATTCTATCTTCTAGATCCTTTGTATGTTAACTCCGACCTTTCATAAGCCGAGCCGAGACCTCACCTTCGACACGACTATTTTACCTGTTTAAATTATACCACACTGGACACGAGTTTTCCTCTTGCCTGTGGATAACTGGCTTGCGCTAAAACACGAACTTCTGAGCAATATTAAAAGGACTCCGCGGCAAAACAGCTTTTTCCAAACTATTTTTTGTCGCCCCACCTGTCCTTATCCCTTTTTATAACCTTGTCAAAACTTCTTTTTACCGCCTTGTCCAGATCAACCCCATTAGAATTAGCAAAACAGATAAGCGTGTAAATTATATCTCCCACCTCTTCTTCCAGCTCCTGCTCCTTTTCATCGCTGCGCTTCGGCTTGTCTCCGTACATATGGTTAACCAGTCTGGCAAATTCCCCACATTCTTCCATTAGCCTCGCAAGAATCGACAAAGGCGACCAGTATTTCCAGTCGTTCTCCTTAAACCACTTGTCCAATTCTTCCTGGTACTTGTGCATAAACTAATTATATCCCGAAAATCAAAAGAAGAGGTACTCTGTGGACCTAGCGAGAATCGAACTCGCGCCTCCACAATGCGAATGTGGCGTCGTACCACTAGACTATAGGCCCCTACACCATCCGCGACGCGGCGGAGGCGGTTAATCGTTAATCGTTAGTATATACTCACTTACTCTCTCTGATAAGTCTTAATACTTCCTCGCGGCTTACAAGTCCCCTTCTTTCTATTTCCTCCTCAACCACCTTTTTAATCTCCTTATTAAGCATCGCCTGGCTTTCCTTGGCCTGCGTCATGAGTTCTTTAAGCTGATCCGGACTCATGTTTTTCATCATGTTCTGGGCCGCCTTAAACTGATCAAACATCCCCATGTGTTTTATTCTCTTTCCTTCCGACAAAAGGAATAATAGGAACCCAAAACTTAAAAGTCAAAATAAGTTGCCGATTTTG
>JAKCBB010000027.1 GCA_021839365.1 bacterium
GTTGGGGGTTGAGGATCAGGACGACGACGGCGGCGAGGATCCCTATTATGGCTATCACTATGAGGAGTTCTATCAACGTGAACGAGCTTCGCTCGTTTGCCTTGTTCTTAGAGAGAGGTTGTTGAGCATCCGATGTTTTATGGCTCATATTTATTTTATATCATAGCCTTTCCACCGTTTCTAAGCCAAGCAAATTCAACCCCTTTTTAAGCACAATTGAGGCAGTATTTACAAGGGCGAGACGCGAGGCGCGTATTGACGACTCGGCATTCAAAACGTTTTCCGTATGATAGAAATTATTAATCGCCTCCGAAAGTTCATAGAGATAAACCGCTATTGTGTGCGGATAAAAATTATCCGCGGCTAGACGCACCGCATCCGGGAATGCATCGAGTTTAAGAATAAGCTTTTGCTCGGATTCGGCTTCGAACTCTCCGGAGACGATTTTTTTTGCGCCGGCTTTGCGCAGAATGCTCCTCAATCGGGCATAAGTATAAAGCAGGTATGGCGCGGCGATCCCTTCAAAAGAAAGCATCTTGTCCCAGTTGAAGACAATGTTGCTTAACCTGTTTTGGGACAGGTCATTATATTTCAAAGAATCGATTCCTATGATTTGCGCGGTTTTCTCCCGCTCGTGTTTCTGAATCTCAGGCGCTTTTTCACTTAGGATAACAGCCGCCTTTGAAACAGCTTCGTCTATGACCTCCGATAACGAAATATGCTTCCCTGCCCTGGTGGACAACTTTTTAGAGTCTTCTCCTAATACAAGTCCGAACTTGACGTGAACCAGTTCCTGGTTTTTCAGATAGCCGAGTTTTTTAAGCACGGCAAATAATTGTTCAAAATGCAAGTATTGCTCCGCTCCGACCACATACAATATTTTGTCCGCTTTATATTTTTCCAGCCTGTATTTCGCCGCGGCAATATCCGTAGTCGTGTAAAGATACGCCTCGTCGGATTTCTGAATGATAAACGGCGGCAGGTTTTCTTCCTCAAGCGGGATAATCACAGCCCCTTCGCTTCTTATGGCAATTCCCCTATCAAGAGCTACGTCTACAATCCTTTTAAGAAACGGCTTGTAGAAGCTTTCTCCATTGTTGACATCGAAGCGTACGCCAAGCTGTTTTATTATCCGCGAAAACTCACCCATGCTCAGGTTATAAATCTTCTTCCAGAGACGCGCGTTTTCTTTATCGCCGTACTGAAGTTTTCTCGTCTCCTCACGCGCGATTTCCTCCAAACGCGGATCATTTTTCATTCTGAAGTTATAGTCGACGTAGAGCTTAAGAAACTCGTCGATAGACAGCTCGACTTTTTCTCCGGCGCGTGCTTTTTCCTTATACGCGGCAATCATTATCCCAAACTGCTTTCCCCAGTCCCCCGGGTGGCTCCAGGAAATAGCCTTATACCCCTGCGACTTATATATATTGAAAAGCGCCTGCCCGATAATGGTCGAGCGCAAATGCCCGAAGTGCAACGGCTTGCCGATATTCGGCGAGCCGTATTCGACGATTACTCTTTGCCCAGCCCCGATTTTCGAATCGCCCCAGGAAGCTCCGGCGGAAGATATTTTCTTAAACGATTCGTTAATAGTCTTTTCCGAAACAAAGAAATTAATGTAACCGTTGACTATCTCTATTTTTTCAAAATATCCAGCTGGAGAAGTTTGTATTATCTTACTTTTTAACTTCTCCGCTTCTTCCATAGGAGATGTACCGTTCTTTTTAGCCAAAAGAAAAGAGGCGTTAGTCGTAAAGTGGCCAAGTCTAGCAATTTTTATTCTTAAGAAAACAAGGTCTTTGTTATTAGCAATGTCTATGTTTTCTTGCCCAAGTGCAGTTTTTACTATCAGTTTTATCTCCTCAATCATTTTGGTTATTATAGCGCATTAGTATATGCTAAAAGAAATGTCGGACATAGCATTCAACAAGCGCGCCGGTTTCGATTACGAAATAAGCGAAAAATTCGAGGCCGGAATAGAGCTTCTCGGTTTCGAGGTGAAGGCCGTCAAGTCGGGACGGGTTAATGTTGCCGGCAGTTACGTCACGATCCGCAACGGACAAGCGTGGCTCCTTAACGCCGATATACCCCCGTACCAGACGAATAACACTCCAGCGGATTATGACTCGAAACGCACCAGAAAACTTCTCTTAAAGAAATCCGAAATAAAATATCTGACGGGAAAAAGCCAGGAGAAAGGATTGACAATCCTTCCGCTTCGTGTTTATCTTCGGCGAGGGCTCATAAAGCTTGAACTCGGCATCGGCAGAAGCAGAAAGAAGCGCGACAAGCGGGAAGTAATCCGCAAGCGGGAAGTTGAAAGAGAGCTGGCCCGGCACATTTAAATGGGGGCGAAAGGCTTCGACGGTCGCTTTGCCTAAGAATAAGCAAGTCGAGCGCTTACTCGTTAAACAAGCGCAAAACATAACTGCCAATAACAGTTACGCTTCCGCTCCGGCTTTAGCATACGCTTAAAGCCCGAACGGCATCGGCTCCGCAATGCCTAATAACGGAACTCCGGTGTTATACATTAGGCCAGCCTGAAGCTGTTTTCTTTGTTAAGCTTCGGGTTAAATAAAACAAAGAGGGCCGCCCCGGGCCTTATCGGGAAACTAAACTTGTAGAAAGTTCTTGGACTAACTTCCGGACGGGGGTTCGATTCTCCCCGCCTCCACTGTTCCGCCCGCGTAATTTAAAAAACGCGGGGGCCGCGCGACGCAAAGAGCAAACTAAACAATCCTTCCCGATCAGGAAGGATTGTTTAGTTATTTGCCCAGTTGAGAAAATTATTTCTCAATCTCTATACCCATGGATCTGGCCGTTCCGGCGATTATCTTCTCGGCGGATTCCATGTCTTCGGCATTCAGATCAACCATTTTGCGCTCGGCGATTTTTCTTATGTCTTCGGCGGTAACGCGGCCAGCTTTGTTCTTATTGGGAACCGCGGACCCCTTCGCCACTCCCGCGGCCTTCCGGAGCATATCCGATGCCGGAGGAGTTTTTAGTTTGAAAGCGAAACTTCTGTCTTCGTAAACGGTAATCTCGGCCGGAACTATATCCGTGCCCATTTCTTTAGTGGCATCATTGAACTGCTTGCAGAAGTCCTGGATGTTTATCCCCTGCGGACCTAAAGCGGTCCCGACCGGAGGCGCGGGATTCGCCTTTCCGGCCTCGATCTGAAGTTTTATTACTGTTTTGATAGCTTTTGCCATTTTATTTTTTTCCTTAAATTTTCCTTGCTTGCAGTGAGTCTAGTTCAACAGCCGTGTCTCTGCCGAATACCGGAACCATGACTTTAATTCTTCCTCTTTCTTCATCAACCTCGGAGATCTTCCCATCGTAATCCTTAAAAGGTCCGTCGGTTATCTTGACTACGTCTCCGGCGCGGAAATCTATCTTCATCTTCGGTTCTCCTTCGCCCATTCGCGACTTAATAGATTCCACTTCCTCGTAGGAAAGCGGAGTCGGATTGGCCGGATCCGGTCCGACAAACCCGGTGACCCGCGGAGTATTTCTCACAACATACCAGGAGTCGGGCTCCATGACCATTTCAACCAACACATAGCTAGGGTAAATCTTTTCCTCAACCACATACCGTTTGCCGGCTTTTATTTTTATCTTCTTTTCTATCGGAACGACTATGTTAAATATTTTGTCGCCCATTGAAAGGGATTCAACGCGCTGCTTTAAATAACGCGCTACCGCATCTTCATATCCGGAATACGTATGGACCGCGTACCATCTTCTGGTACCGGTTTTTTCTGGCTTCAGTGTAGCATCGCTCATGGGATTATTGTCTTAGAATCGCTTTCTTAATAATTGTCACAAAGACGTTATCCAGTATCCCGAGATAAATCGCGACGGCCGCCGTTATGATCGCGACAACCCCAACCAAGCGGATGGTATCGTCTCGACTCAACCACTTAACCCGGCCGAATTCTTCCTTGGCTTCTACGAAGTAATTTCTAAGATTAGTCAACATTTGACAGGATTATAGTACCAGTTTTTCAGGCTTTTTCAAGGAGTCCAAGTAAAAATGGTTCTAAAAAGCCTAAATATCGAGATTTTTGACCGAGACTGCGTGTAATTGGATAAAGTGACGCCGCGATTCCACCTCTCCCCCCATAAGGATATCGAACAGTCTGTCCGCCTCTTTAGCGTCATCTACCGTTACCACCTTTAGCACGCGCGCTTTATGATCCATTGTGGTATCCCAAAGCTGGTCGGGATTCATCTCTCCCAAACCTTTGTACCTCTGGACGTTCGGATTACCCTTTATGGTTTTTAGCGCCGCCTCCTTCCCGGACTCGGAATAAACATATCTTATCTCCTTGCCGACTTGTATGCGGTAAAGCGGCGGCTGGGCGATATACAAATAGCCGCTTTCTATCACCTGTGGGAAGTATCTGTAGAACAACGTAAGAAGAAGCGTCCGGATATGCGCGCCATCGACGTCGGCATCAGTCATGAGAATTATCTTGTGGTAGCGGATCTTGGAAATATCGAAGTCGTTGGCGATAGCCGTACCGAGCGCGATTACCAGTGCGCGGATTTCCTTGTTGGTCAACATCTTGTCGATGTGTGATTTTTCCACGTTCAGAATCTTTCCGCGCAACGGAAGTATCGCCTGCGTGCGGCGATCTCTCGCTTGCTTCGCGCTTCCCCCGGCGGAGTCGCCCTCGACGATAAACAGTTCCGAGTCCTCGGCTTTTTTAGACTGGCAATCAGCAAGCTTTCCCGGAAGGGTAAGTCCTTCGAGCGCTCCTTTTCTCAAAATAGTTTCCTTCGCCGCCTTGGCAGCCTTGCGCGCTTTCTGGGCTATAAGACATTTCTCTATCATCCTTCTCGCGTCCGAGGGATGCGTCTCCATAAACTTGGAAAACTCCTCGCCGATCACGGCCTCGACGATAGTTCTCGCTTCGGTGTTGCCGAGTTTGGCCTTGGTTTGTCCCTCAAACTGAGGCTCGGGAAGCTTGACCGAGATTACCACCGTCAATCCCTCGCGGACATCATCGCCGGTAAGATTTTCGTCTTTTTCTTTCAGGTAACTGTTGGTGCGCGCGTAATCGTTTAGGGTTCTTGTAAGCGCGGAACGGAGACCGGTAAGGTGCATGCCTCCTTCGGGAGTATAAATATTGTTAGCAAAACTCAACTCCTTGGTTTCGATTCCTTCGTTATAATTAAGAGCGCATTCCACATTCATGCCGCCCTGCTCTTTCTGGACATAGAAAGACTCGTCCTGAACCACCTTATCCTCCCCCTCATTAAGATAATCAAGAAAAGACTTAACTCCCCCGTCGAAACGGAAAGAATAATACAGAGGGGTTTCCTGGCGTTCGTCTACGAAAGTAATGCGAACTCCTTTTGTAAGATAAGCCTGCTCCCTTAATCTCTCGAGGATTCTTTTGGAATCGAATTCTATTTTTTGGAATATCTCGCTATCAGGTATGAAATAAACGGTTGTTCCCGTGTGATTACTTTTCCCGGACTTGGTTACCTTGCCGGTCGGAACGCCTCTTTTGTATTCCTGCGAGTATACCGTTTCGTCCCTGCAGACCTCGACTCTGAGCCATGAGGAAAGCGCGTTCACCACGGAAACGCCGACGCCGTGAAGTCCTCCGGAAACCTTGTATGATCCGCCGCCGAATTTTCCTCCGGCATGAAGCGTGGTTAGGACGGTTTCCAGGGCTGATTTTTTAGTTTGCGGATGAATCTCGACGGGGATGCCGCGTCCGTCATCCTCGACGCTGACCTTATTCTCCGGAAGAAGTTTAACTGTTATGCGCCTAGCATATCCGGCCATGGCCTCGTCAATGCTGTTATCAACCACCTCCCAGACGAGATGATGAAGTCCGTCGACTCCGGTGGAGCCGATATACATTCCCGGTCTTTTCCTTACGGGCTCAAGCCCCTCCAAGACATAAATATCCTTGGCGGTATACGACGGTTTTTCCGCTTTTTCGCTGGTTTTTTTAACCTCTTTCTTTGGCATAAATCAAAATAAAACACCCTTTAGGGTTTATAAAATTATACTAAAAAACTGGTCGAAAAACAAATTTACTACTGCGGTTTTTCGGCGTTATAGATCGCCTGAATTTGAGCGGGGGTAAGAGCAGAATTAAAAATTCTAGCTAACGCCAAAGAATAAGGATAAGTTGTAGACGTGTTTCCGTCGCATTGACCGTAACCAACAGCAAAATAACTTCCGCCAGACGTCGGCTGACCGTTCGGGGTTACAGTAATACTGCTGCCGTCCAATTCGAAAATCGTTTTATTGCTTACCACGGAATAACTTATGGCTATAAAATGCCAATTTCCATCATTAAGATTAATGTTGGAGTTAACAGTTTCTCCAGTGTCGCCCGGAGTACACTCGTGCAAGAACACCTGGCCATTTCTATTAGCCTCCATCGCGCTATTACCTCCCGCAGAGACAACTTGTTCTATCCCTCCTGTTGTTGTTTTTATCCAAGCGGTAAAAGTAATAGGAATTACCGTTGCGCCGCCTATGCCATTATCAGAAGCAGACGCAACATATTGCGCGCTATTTGTAAAATATAACCCACCGTTGTTTATCCCCTGTATCCAAGTTGGGGAGCCATATATTGTCCCGTTGTTATTCCACCCGCTCTTGTCGTACGCCGTCGTCCCAGATCCTTCATTGAGGGGCCAGTATCCTACGAGTCCGTGTATGAAGGGGGTTAAGGAAGGGTCGTTGCC
>JAKCBB010000004.1 GCA_021839365.1 bacterium
AACGGAGGATATTCGGGGGTTGCCGAACCATTGCTATGATCTCGGGAGTTGGTTGGCGGGGCCGTAACCCTCCATTATCCGGATACGGTCTCCGTTGGAGCTGTGGTACGGCGCGGTCGTTGGGAGGCGAGACAGAGATGTTAATAGAAACCTTTAGTAAAAATCAACGGCCTATCTACTGGTAGATGGCAACGGCAAAGTTATCCACTAATTTCATACTTGCTTTGAAAAAGCTCTGTGGTATCATAATAATCAGTTCTTCGCAGACAGAAAATTTTAGGCGGAGATAAAATAAAAAAAAGAAAAGCCGTGGTGAGGACGGCTTTTCTTTTTGGATAAAATTCAGGACAACGGGAGTTTAACAGCCGGGAGCTATTCACCGGATTCGCGTTACGGGAATCTAAATTTTTTCATATAAACGCCCTATGTCCAGAAGGTCTTTTTCTCTCCAATGCTTACCCATCAGCTGGAACCCTACGGGCAGTTTCCCGTCCCTTCCCCGTACCGGAATAGATATAGCCGGCACCCCGGAAAGGTTTGCCGGTATCGTGAAAATATCAGACAGGTACATTTTTAACGGATCTTTTGTTTTCTCTCCTATCTTGAATGCCGGCGTGGGCGCAACCGGAGTAAGAATTACATCGACTTCTTTAAATGCTTCCGTGAAATCTTCCTTAATCAAACTTCTGACCTTTTGCGCTTTAAGATAATACGCGTCGTAGTATCCTGCCGATAAAACAAAAGTTCCAAGGAGTATTCTCCTTTTTACTTCCGTGCCGAAACCGGAACTGCGATTTTTAATATATAAGTCAAGCAGTCCTTCGCGGTTTTTTTCTTCTGGCGGCGAAAAACGGAGTCCGTCATACCTTGCCAGGTTCGTACTGGCCTCGGCCGGCATAATGATATAATAAACCGCTAAGGCATACTTGGTGTGCGGAAGAGAAATTTTCTTGAAATTTATCTTTAAAGACTTCAGGTCGTCTATCGCCTTTTCTATTTCATCCGCCACCTCGCCGTCCAACCCTTCGCCAAAATATTCTTCCGGTATCCCTATGGTCAATCCGCGGACGCGCTCTAGGCTGGGATCGTCTGTTATGCCGCTGTAATCCGCATCAACGGTCGTGGAATCTTTTTCGTCTTTCCCGGCAATTGCCTTAAAAAGAATTGCCGCGTCTTCAACGGTTTTCGAAAGGGGTCCTATCTGATCGAGCGAAGAAGCCATTGCGGCGACGCCGAATCTGGAAACGGCGCCGTATGTCGGCTTTAATCCGACTACTCCGGAGAAAGACGCAGGTTCGCGTATTGATCCCCCTGTATCCGATCCCAAAGCCCCCGCCGCCATGTGTCCGGCAACGGCGGCGGCCGATCCGCCAGACGACCCCCCGGGGACTCTTTCCAAATCATGCGGATTGCGAGTTACGCCGTATGCCGAGTTTTCGGTCGATGAACCCATGGCGAACTCGTCCAGATTTGTTTTTCCCACAAAGACCGCGCCGCTGCTTTTTAACTTAGTTATAACCTCGGCATCATAAGGAGACTTATAGCCCTTTAATATTTTCGAAGCGGACGTAGCCTGAAGACCTTTGATAAGTATATTATCCTTGACAGCCAGCGGGACACCGGCTAGCTCGCCGATATTTTCCCCGGAAGCCAGTTTAACATCTATTTTGGAGGCGGCTTCCAACGCTTGATCCTTATCCAGGCTTAGATAAGCGTTAATGTCCTTGTTTTTTTCTTCGGCAACGGAAAAAAATTCTTTGGCGAGTTCGAAAGCGGAAAATTTTTTGCTTAGAAGGCCGTCCTGTATTTTTTTAATGGTTAAATCGCGCGGATTAATCATGTTCTCCAAAAACGGATGGCACTTTCATAAATCCGTTACCGCTATCGCGAAATTCCGCCGTTCCGGAACCGGTATACGGCCGCTTCTTTCCGCCCTCATCGCTTCTTAACTCATTAATCATACCCGTCCCTCCGGACATCGGCTCAACATTGCTCGTGTCAACCTCCTCGAGAATGGAAAAATAATTTAATATTTCCCTCATACTCGAAATAAGCCTTTCTTCCTGTCCTTCCAAGGAAACCCTCGCCAGTTCGGAGAGTTTTTTAATATCGTTTTCCTTCAACTCCATACGCTCAATATCTTACTAGCTATAAAGATTATACACAAATGGATAGCGGCTCCCTTAAAAATAAGGAAGCCGCTTTACGTTGCTGGCCCTATTTTATTACGCGAAGAGGCACTCAAGCATAGCTCACCTACCCTTCGGACGGTACGTGCGAACAGGACGTGACTGCCAAGCCTCGATCTTTTGCGCGAGGCCGTCGCGGACTTTCTGCCCGATTCGCTCAACCACCTCCTTGTCGGATAGGTCAGCCGAGAGCCGCGCTCCCCACTCGTAGAGGTCGGCAACTTCGTCTTGTTCTATCACGTTGCCGGCCGCCTTCCGAACCCAAAAGCGGATCATCTGAACGGCGTACTCGAAGAGTTCACCGATCTTTTCCGGAGGAGTATCGCCCCCTAGACCGGCAAGCTCTTGCGCCAGTTGCGCCTTCAGGATGCTCCACTTCTCCGGGTCGGGCTTGATCTCCTCGCCGTGAATCCTATTTTCCAGGCTCACGAGCCAGAAACCCAGTCCGCCCAGGTCGTTGACGCCGCCCGACAACACCTCATTCACCTCCTTTCCGAAGGGGAACAAAGGGCCGTCTCTTCCATAGGGCGTTTGGTAAAGAGCTGAAGATACCTCCATTTCGACAACCTCCTTCCGGTATTCTACCTTGAAAAATAACCTAAAAATCCAATTTTGTACAGTCCTATAATCCATAACTGCAATCACGGTTATGGCTGACAATCGAAAAATAAAAGGGCTTTTCTTTAGAAAAGCCCATAAGGCGTAATGTTGCCAAACAAATCCGCTGCGCTTACTTAAGCAGCTGAACTTGTATATACCTCACTCCCCACTGTACGGCCTCCCCCTTAGAGGGAAACCAGATGTCAATATGGAAGCCTTTTACAAGGCCTCCCGTATCTTCGGCTTTGAAGATCACCCCGGGGAATTCCGGTATCTTCATGAGACTATCGAGGGGAATAAAGCGCGGGTCGACGGCGACCTCGCCCCAATACGGCGACGTTCCCGTAAATGTCACCGCTCCTGGACCTGAGGAATATCCTGTAGCCATAACCGTCATAGTTCTGGACACGGGATGTTCCGGGTTTGTCTGTCGATTCTCTGGGATGGAAGCTGGATCGTTTTCTGCTGATGCGATTCGGTTCGCGGTTAATTCTTGCATTGCCGCAGGAACCGGATTGATGAGCTTGATTCTTTCTGTGCGAACGCTAATCGTCGGATCGCTGTTATGCGTTCCGGCCGGAAGATTATCCGCCCGGCTTGCCGCGACAGCTTGTTCTGCGCCGCTAGCCGCAACTCTGGGCAATGGGATTTCTGCCGGGACACTCCTTTCGCCGTAAAGCACCGTGGCCGACACGATGATGGCCGTTGCCGTCGAGAGAATGGTCCGCACGACTCCGTTCAATGTACATAAACTTCCTTCCTGACTCTTATTCGGATCCCAAGGTACTTATAGCGCGAAGCGCTATCCGTCTTTTAACAATTAAAACAGGGCGTGTCAAGGGTTCCCGACATTAAGGTCGGCCATATTTGCGAGATGCTAGCAACTGCAAGCCAGCGGGTGACGTGGCGCAAGAGTACCTTTTCCGGCGTCCAGCCGCTAGTCGCTGGTCTCCAATAAATCCCTGAACTCTTCTTCATCCATAGTCTTTACTCCCAGTTTCTTTGCTTTATCCAATTTTGATCCCGGTTCGGAGCCGACAATTACATAATCGGTTTTTTTACTGACTGATTCCGAAATCTCGCCTCCGAGCTCCCTTATTTTTTCCTTCGCCTTTTCTCTGGATACAAAGGAGAGGGTTCCGGTTAATACGAACGCCTGTCCGGCCAGTTTGCCATTCCCCACCTCTGTCTTTGGTGCGGTAATTTTAACGCCGTTTCTATCCATTTCTTCTAAAAATTTTATATTCCTTGCGTCCTTAAACCAGGAAATAATACTCCCCGCAACCTTCGGCCCCACATCCGGAAGTTCCTGAAGTTCTGTTAGTTCGCTTTTATTGCCCAATTCCGCAAGTTTTTCTATGGCTATCTCTCCGCCGCGTTTCTTACGCATAAACATACCGGCGAGCGTCCTGGCCGTTTCTTCTCCCACATGCAGTATGCCAAGACTGTATATAAATCTCGCAATTTCTATCCGTTTCTTTGATTTGATTTCGCTAACTATATTTTCAGCCGACTTTTCCCCGAATCTCTCTAGAGCGGCAATGTCGCCGGCTTCAAGATTGAAAATATCCGCCGGAGAAGAAATCAACCCTTCGTCCACGAACTTGTCTAATATCTTCGGTCCGAGCCCCTGTATGTCAAAGGCAGGGCGCGAAACCATGTGTCTCATAAGCTCCCTGCTTCGCGCGCCGCATCCCGGATTAGAACATCTGTAGAAAACCCCCTCTTTTACAACCCTCGATCCGTCGATCGGACAAGCCGAGGGCATTCTAAATTCTTTTTCCCTTCCGTTTCTCAGGTTTTTTAAGACAGAAGTTATCTGCGGTATCACGTCTCCCGCGCGGCTGACGATCACCGTATCCCCTATTTTCAGACCGAGTTTCTGAATCTGGTCCATATTATGCAGGGTGGCGTGTGAAATTTCCACGCCGCCGACATCAACCGGCTTGAGTTCGGCCACGGGCGTGAGCGTGCCGG
The DNA here is from genome assembly GCA_021839365.1 of bacterium. Lineage (GTDB taxonomy): Bacteria > Patescibacteriota > Minisyncoccia > UBA6257 > Colwellbacteraceae > JACWAO01. Next base: position 4,767 of record JAKCBB010000004.1, read on the forward strand.
TTCTTCCGACCTGAACTTTTATGTCCTCGACGACCGTTGTCGCTTCTCTCGGCGAGAATTTATAAGCTATCGCCGCCCTCGGCGCTTTTCCCACCACGCCGGCTTCACTATAAAGATCGTTATCATCCAGAATTATAACTATCCCGTCTATCTCATACGGCAAACGCTCCCTGTGCTCCTGCCAATAATCCCGGAATTCAAAAACTTCTTCTATCGATTTTACCCTTTTATTGTTCGAATTAGTCTTGAATCCCCACTCTTTCAGCTGTTCGTGTTCGTCGCTGTGTTTCTTTTTTTCAAAACCGCCGACTACATCGTAAGCAAACGAGTCAAGCTTCCGGTTTGCGGTAATCTTGGGGTCAAGTTGGCGCACCGAACCGGCGGCGATATTGCGGGGGTTGGCGTAAGTTTTTCCTCCATTCTTTTCCTGCTCTTTGTTTATTCGTTCAAACTCTTTCTTCGTTATAAATACTTCGCCGCGAATTATAAGTCTGCGCGGCGGCTTGATACCCGCGCTGGCATTAAGCGATAAGGGTATCGCCTCAACTGTCTTCAAATTTTGCGTGACATCCTCCCCTGTTTGGCCGTCTCCCCTGGTCGCGCCCAAGACCAGCACATCGTCCTCATAAACAAGCTCTATCGCCAATCCGTCTATCTTTAACTCGACATAAAACTCTCTTTTAACTTTTTTCCCGAGATAATTCTCCAATCTTTCTAACCAGGCCAGGACGTCTTCACGGGAAAACGCATCGTTAAAAGAAAGCATCGGAGCGTCGTGTCTGACTTTTTTGAACTCCTTCAGCGGTTCTCCTCCCACTCTTTGTGTCGGCGAGTCGGATGTTGCTAGATCCGGATACTGCGTTTCCAGATTAAAAAGTTCTTTCTTCAGCGAGTCCAGAACCTCATCGGAAATCAAAGACTTATCAAGGACATGATAAGCATACCTGTATTTATTTATTTCTTTTTTCAGCCTTTCGATTCTGACTTTTGCCTCCTTCTTATCCATATCAAAACTTCCGCCTTAAAACTTCTGGGTGATAATTATTTGCAACGACCTGGCCGCCGTTCCGGCTATGTTTTGTCCGACCGATACCCATGTCTGGTAATCAACGCCTCCGTTCGAGACCGAGTTGGTGCATTGCATCGTATATTTATATAGAGCATTTACGGACGTATAAGTCGGAGAATTTTGACCGCAGGCGGGATTCCAGGGATTGCTTATAACCTGATTGCTGCAATCAACCGGTTGGCAACTGTTTCCACCGGCGCCACCGTTACAAAAATGGTAATAAAGTATACACTCTATCCCCGCATCCGCAGCAAAAATAGCCTGGGCCGATGATTGCGCGTCGGTAACTTGCCTTATTGAATAAGACATAACAAGACCCGAAACCGTTGCAATCATAAGAATAACTCCGGCTATTATAATAACAGTTAGCAGAAGAGCCTGTCCGTGTTTCCCGTCATTTATACCTATCATATTTATCCCTGATAATAATACAGCCTTTGGCTGACTGTTGTCTCCAAATCAAACGGAGCGGTAAAACCGATGGAAGCGTTTGCGGGATTAATGCCCCGTACCGCTATGGTTATGCGCGGAGGAAGCTGATCTCCCGTACAATTACCAAGAGTGCCGGTATTGTTCCTGACGATAAACTGAAGGTTTACGCTGGTTCCCGCCGGAGTCATGGGAAGAGATTTGCCGTTCAAAGTCTGCATGATTTGCCCCCCATTAGGAGAGCTGGTATTATAGGTAACCGTGGTATCCGCCCCGAATCCGTTTACATAAGAAAAAGTTATGGCGTTATAGGCGTTCCCGCATTGGTGATACGAAGACGTCAATTGCTGTCCTCCTACCGTAAAGCTGCTTGCGGTCCTCATCTCTCTCGCCATCTCCTCAATTGCCAAAGATACGCTTCCTATAGTCGATCCGTTTCCGGCAATTCCCCTTTCTGACTGCACGGATCTTAAAAACAGAGACATTACCGCGCTTACAATCATTACGAATAAGGTCATAGCGACAACCGTTTCGACAAGGGTAAAGCCGTTATTATTCTCCGGCATATTGAATCTTGGTTTTCCCATCTTCATATTTCTATCTCCAATTCAAAAAGTCTGTTGATACCGTCAGGCTTCCGATATTGCCGGATCTTTCCGTTGTTATCCAAAAAACGGTGCAGACTACTCTTATTTGGGAAGAGCCGGCAATATATTGGACAGTGATGTACCTTTTAAAAGTTGTCGGCGATCCAGAAGAATAGTTATAAGTATCATTACCCGCATTGAAGAGTAATGCCTGCAATCCGGATGAATTATACTGGCTAGCCGGAGATCCGCCTGGCGTAATGATCTGGGGACCTAAAGAAGCGCTCGCGTAATCAACCTGATAACTCCCCGGAGACACGCCACTGTTCCACGGCCTGTTGTTTATAACATTGCTGTCTATTATATTTTTAGTCACTTCCAACCCTTCAGCCGCCAAGTTGGCGGCTATAAATTGATCCCCGACCGTGTGTCCTTCATGAATGGCGCGCGCAATAATTCCTATAATCCCCACAATGGCGATGGTAAAAACCCCTATGGCTATGACAGCTTCTACCAAAAGCTGGCCTTCTCTTGAGCGCGTCTTGTTCATATTACCTCATCACTAAATCTATGAGTCCCGCCGAGTTCACTTCGACCCCTCTTTGTTCGCCGTTACCGGCTGTTACATACGCGGTTACCGAAGACTGGCCAGCCGAACCGTTTATATAAACAGCCGGGCCCGGCGGAAGAAAAAAAATATTAGCGTCTTGCATAAACGACAATGATTTATCCAGGCTTATTTGGTTCAATGTTCCGCTGTAGTAAGTAGTGGTAACCGGAGTGAAATTTGTTTGCGTAGCGGTGCCGCAGGCATAATAAATAGTAGCGGTTGATTTTGAAGCGTCAATCTTCGTGCCATAACCACACACCTGTCCTGCCGGAATCTGTCCGCCGGTAACGCTATTAATCGCTAACGCCCTCGACCTCGTAATAAGCGTCCTTAATTGCTCCTGGCTGGTTGACAACAAAAACTCGCGGCGATTAGTCGGAGCCGAGACAACGACAATGGAAAGCATTATCGAGATAATAGCCACGACAACGACAAGCTCTATAAGGGTGAAGCCTGATCGTTTTCCCCTTGGTTCAATTAACCCGGCTGTTCTTCGAAGAATACCCCTAAACCTACAAGCCGAAAAGCTTGAAATATCCATTGATAATATCGTAACCGAAAAAGAAAACTAAGGTAATACCCATCACTATAAACGGAGCGAACGGAAGCCGGCTTTTCATTTTCCCTTTTCCCACAGCCATAACGAACAAGCTGATTATCGAGCCGACTATAAAGGCAAGAATAAGGGCAATAGCGGCATCGGGCCATCCCATGAGAAGTCCTACTCCGACGATAAATTTTACATCTCCGAAGCCCATTGCCCGCCCGCGGCTTCCGAAATGCAATAAACCCAGGAGCAATACGCCGAAAGCGACTCCTATAAGCGCGTTTATCCAGACATCCCCGGTAAAACCGAATATCAAGGCGTATGAACCAAGAAGAGACCCTTCAGCCTTTCCTCCGGTAAAAGAGAAAACGTGAAAGAAATATTTTGTAAGAACCGCGGCCGCTCCGACTGCGGCAAGGAAAATATTCATCTCATCCGGTATTATCTTCAAACGAAGATCTATAGACGCTATGAGAATGAACGACAGGAACGCGATTATCCATAAACCGGCCAGTATGGCGTTTCCTATCGCCGCGGTATGCAAGCCGGCGTAAAAACTGGCGGTTATATTATGCGTCTTGGGAATCGCGTTTAAAAGGTAGGACAGCATCCCCGGATGGCTTTTTACAGTCATCCAAGGCACTATGACAAAAACCGCTCCGCTTAAAAGCTCGACAAGGGGATACTGCCAGGTCAATCTCGCGTAACAGGTTCTGCACCTTCCTCTTTGAAAAGCGAAACTCAGAAGAGGTATAAGTTCATACCACATTAAAACGCGGCGGCAGTGCGGACAATGCGAGCGTCCCCCGACATTCTTAAACAAGTGCTTATTCGGGTCATACCGAAGAATGACAACGTTCAAGAAACTGCCGATAGCGACTCCGAGAAGAAACAAAAAGAAATAAATCCAGAAAGACACGGTAGAATTTTAATTTTATTGAGGCTCAACGCAGTAGACGTTCGGCGTTCCCGCACCGCAGGTAAGCGTACCGCTATCCATAGCGCATGTTACTTTGGGCTTCGCTTCCCCCACGGAATTATTAACAACATTGCTGTTTGTCTCTAATTCCGTACCTATTACATAGGAAAGATCGGTTCCATTCGTGGGCCCGGCAAGCGGGTTATAACAATAAGGAATACCGTTTATTTCTTTAGGAACGGTAACATTGGGTATCGCCCCCTGTAAATCACTTGTTAATTTTGTCCACCCGGAATCAGGCGGATATTGCCCTTCGGCATTGTAATACATCTCTAGATAGTTCTGTACCGTCCTTATGTCCGATATTCTCTTGGAATCCCTGGCGGACGCGATGAATACGAACGATCTTATGACTATAGTCGCCAGAATGCCGATAATAGCGATAACAATTATCATTTCGATGAGAGTAAAGCCTCCTCTTAATTCGCCGAAACCTTTGGCGAAAGAGATTCTCGATTTACTACGGCCATTTTCCCCGCCGATAAAAGCGGCTCCGCCCTTCATCTTCCTAAGCAGTTGTTTCATTATTTTTATTAAGCTTCTATCTCATTCAATTTTAACATAGCCGTATCGACAAACAAGCACGTAATTGTGGATAACTTTCCGCCTGATATTAACTGTCGGCCGCTACTGCTGTCCTATTACCGAAACCAGAGAGTAAATAGGTATAAGAATAGAAGCGAACAGCAATCCGACTAGTCCGCCGATAATTATCATTATTAAAGGCTGGATAGCCTCAACCAACGTATCGACCGCATCGTCAACCTCGCGATTATAGAATGTTCCAACCCTCAAGAGCAGATCCTCAAGCCTCCCTGTCGATTCACCAACCGCGATCATCTGTCCGACAAGCTGGGGAAAGTATTTGTATTCCCTGAAAAGCGCCTGAGAAAGAAGTTCCCCCTTCCGCAAACTATCCGCTGTTCTAAGCAGTATCTCCTCGTATACCCTGCTCCCTATCGTCCGTGCCGTAACCTCTAAGGCTTGGGCGATAGGAACTCCGCCGCGGATAAGTACGGCTAGAGACTCGGCGAAGCGCGCGACATACATTTCCTTAAGTAGGTTGCTAAAGACCGGAATGCGAAGCACGAACTCGTCGTAAACCGTATGGCCCTCCGGCGTGCGAAGATAGTCGAGTATAGAAACCACAAAAACAGACAAGGCTAGAAGTATGATCCACCACCATTTAGCCATAAGCTGTCCGCCTACGATAAGCCACCCTGTTATGGTCGGCATTTGCGCTCCGGCTTGGACGAACACGGCTCCGAGCTGAGGTAGAACCATGGTACCCATAATTACCCCGACAACCACGAATAATAAAACCATTATTACCGGATAGATAAGCGCGTTTCTCACGCGTCCGGCGAGCGTCACGCTTCTTTCTATATAATCCGCGAGAAAACCCATTACCTCCTCGACTCTTCCGGTAACTTCGCCGGCCGCTATCATATTCGCATAAAATTCTGAAAATATGCCCGTTTGCTTGCCCATTGCCTGCGAAAGCGAAAGACCGGAAGAAACGTCATCGCTCACGCTTATCACCGCCTCCTGCAGTATAGGATTACGAGTTTGCTTGATAAGCGTCCGGAGTGCGTCTTCTAGGGGAACCCTGGCGGATAACAAGGTGGAGAACTGTCTGGTAAAAATCATAAGATCCTTGCCTTTAATACGGTTAAGCAAGGCGTATAACTGGCTTTCCAAACCTCTTCTTTCCGTCTCCGTTATGCTTAATATAAAAAGATTGTGGCTGGCAAGAATGCCTATGGCAGTTTTCTTGTTTGGGGCTTCTACGAAACCCACCTGCAATTCTCCGCCTTGGGTTCTCGCTTGGTATCTAAATTTCATGCCGTCTCAATTAAATTTTCTCAAGTAGTATGCGCAACTCGCCGGGGTTTAACGAATACGTTTCGGCGTTATCAAGAGACACATCCTTGTTCTTAACCAGTTCCGCCAAGGATCTGTTCATAGTAATCATCCCCTCCTGCAGGCTCGTCTCGATCACTAAATCGATCTGATAAATTTTTCTTTCCCTTATAAGATTCCTTATTGCCGAATTCATAAGCATTATCTCCACCGCCGGCACTCTTCCTCCGTCTATCCTTGGAACCAGTCTTTGCGAAACTATAGCGACAAGCGTTGCCGCAAGCTGGGACGTAATCTGGGTCTGCTGGTCAACCGGGAAAGAGTCGATTATGCGGTCTATAGTCTGTGAAGCCGAGTTGGTGTGTAGTGTAGAGAAAACCAAATGCCCGGTCTCAGCCGCAGTCATCGCGGTAGCTATGGATTCGCGGTCGCGCATCTCTCCTATCATTACAACGTCCGGATCTTGTCTTAAAAGCGACCGCAAGGCACGGTGGAAACTGGGGCTATCGGTTGAAATCTCTCTCTGAGAAATTATGCTCCTGTCCTGCACGAACAAATATTCTATCGGATCCTCGACGGTTATGATATGCTCCATTCTGCTATGGTTGACCTCGTCAAGAACCGCAGCTAGAGTCGTAGATTTTCCCTGCCCAGCCGGACCGACAACCAGCACGAATCCCTGGTTCAGCTTGGCAAGGTCGTGTATTACGGAAGGCAAACGCAGTTCTTCCGCCGTCTTGATTACCGCCGGTATAAGTCTCAAGGCCGCCGCCATAAACCCGCGCTGGAAAAATACATTGACCCTGAACCTAGCCTTATCCTCGAAAGCGTAAGAGAAGTCTATGTCTCCGTATCTTAAAAGTTTGTCTTTTTGATCCGGATTAAGCATCGAGAGTACCAGCCCCTGCGTGTCCTCCGGCGTAAGAATCGGTTGATCCTGCAAGCTGACAAGAACGCCGTCAACGCGGAGAGTGGGTTTTCTGCCGACCGCTATGTGTAAATCCGAAGCATTCTGTCTTGCTGCCGTTAAAAGCAAATCATTTAATTTCTGAGCGTAATCCATAAGCGTATTAATTGTATATCAAAAACCAAAAATCAATAACACTGCTGTAATTCTGTACGCTCCTAAGGCATTTACCGCAAAAGAGTTCATTCACCCCCGCCTGGAGCGGCAGTATTATAGCTTCTTTATTTTGATTTTTAACATTTGATTTTACACTTTATTAAGTCTCTACTGTTTCCTTCAATACCTCCTCAATCGAAACTATCCCCGAAAGCGCCTTTATAATGCCGTCCTGGCGCAAGCTAACCATTCCCTGTCTCCTTGCCTCCTGGCGGACTTTTCCTTCATCGCCGGCGTCGGAATTTATAATGTCCTCAAGCTCTCTCGTTATCTTCAACACCTCAAAAAGAGCCACTCTGCCAAGAGTTCCCTTGCCCTTGCAGGCCGCGCATCCTTTGGAGTGATAAAACCTGAATGGCCCTTCCGGATTAAACCCTTTGATTTCTCCGCCGAGCTTTACGATCTCCTCTTTGGAGAGCTTGGATATTTCTTCGGCCGCCAGCTTATTGATATTTTCCGGGGCTTCATATTCCTCCAAGCATTGATCACAAAGGCGCCTCACCAGCCTCTGGGCAACCATTAAATTAAGAGAGGAAGGCAGGAGGAACGGCTCTATTCCCATATCTATTAATCTGGGAATAACGCCGACCGCATCGTTGGTGTGCAGGGTTGAAAGGACAACATGGCCGGTCAAGGCCGCTTGTACCGCGAGGTCAGCAGTTTCTCTGTCTCTAATCTCGCCAACCATGATTATGTCCGGATCCTGGCGGACCGCCTGCCTCAGTCCGGCGGCGAACGTATATCCTATTTCCGGTCTTACCTGCGATTGGTTTATTCCATCGACAAAATATTCCACAGGGTCTTCCATGCTTAGGATGTTCACGTCTTCCTTGTTCAAAATCTGCAGAAGAGCGTAAAGAGTCGTTGTTTTGCCGCTTCCCGTAGGGCCGGTTATAAGAACCATTCCAAACGGTTTGTTTATCCCTTCTTTTACCAGATCGGCGTTGTGTCCGGTAAGCCCCAAATTACCGACACTCTTCAATCCGATGGTCGGATCAAGCACGCGGATGGCTATTTTCTCGCCTATGGGAGTCGGAAAAGTTGAAACACGATAATCTATGTCGCGACCGAATATCACTGTCCTGAACCTGCCGTCCTGCGGAACTCGGTTTTCGTCTATCTTCAGCTCGGCCATTATTTTTATTCTGGATATTATCGGCTGGCTCAACTCAAGCGGAAGAGTCGCCGCCTCCTGCAAATCTCCATCCAACCTGAATCTTATTCTTAACCTGTCCTTCTGCGGCTCTATATGTATGTCGGAGGCGCCTCTTTCAACCGCTTCTCTCAGTGTGGAGGAAACTATTCTTATTATCGGAGCTTCCTTGCTTCCCACCACCTGTTCCTCGAGATTTATGACACGCTGACTCACGGAAAGATTGCTTCCTGGTTTTATATTCAGAGCGGAAACGGCTTCCTGGACAACGGTTTGATAAGGAGAATAACGCCGCAGAGCCATTTCCAAATCAGTCGGGGTTATAAGGTAAACTCCGAGATTGTATCCGTTCTGTTGGGCGATAAAACGCAAGGCTTCCTGCGCGCGCGTGTCGTCCGGGTGAACCATCCCCGCCACAAGCATCCTATTACCCAGGTTAAGCGGAACAAGTTTATATGTATTAGCCGTTTCCTCCGGAACCGCCTTTAGCGCGTCGGCGGAAATTGAACCGGGATCAATCTTTTTATACGGTATTCCTAAAATAGAACTTTTTGCCTTGGCTACATCTTCCTCGCTTAATATATGGCGCAAGTAGATAACGTCTTCAAGCGAAGAACGGGCCGATTCCGCCTCGGTCTGCAGCCGCCTGCTCAGCTCTTCGGAGAAAAGCCCGTTTCTTACCAAAGCGCCGGCTAAAACTTTGTTGTCCATATTGCGCCTTTTTAGAAAGGCTGAAAGGGATTATCACGACCTGTCACGCCTACGTTCGGCGTTCCTATGCCGCTAGTCGCGGTAATCATACTGAAAACGCTGTAATTATTTAAAGGAGAAGCGTTCAGATTGATATTCTGTATCTGTGAAATATCGGACGGCAAAGCGTTTTCAACAAGCGGTGCGGGAGAGAAAAACACAAAGTAAACCGCGGCAATAAGCGCAAGAAGGACCATTCCGAAAATAATCGCCGTTGTCATCCCGGAATCCCGTGTTTTTTGTTCTTCTACTAATATTGCCATATTTTATATATATTACACCGCTATGATTATTCCGTAGAGGTCGCCGTCGAACTGGCCGGAATCTGATAGTAAGTGTTTATCGACGCGTTGAAATTAAGAAGCGGCGCGGCGGATTTTTGTGCACCGCTCGGCGGTACTGCGGATACCGTTACCGACGACAGGTCAAAAATCCTTATATTGTCCCCGAGCGCGTCAAGAAAATCATTAACCGCCCCATAACCTCCCGATCCCTGAACGCTCAAGGATATGCCGCCAACAGCCTGGATTATGGAACCGGCAGGAGAAAAACTTATCGGTAGATACTGAAGAGAAACAGAGGAAAGAGTTATATTATTCGATGCGGCAAGTCCCTGTAACTGATTGACGATAGTGGGCGCCTCCCCTCTGGTCGGAAGGATCGCCGAAAGAGTGTTTTGCGTCGAGCTGGAACTGCTGTACTCGCTCGAAAGGTTCGCCATATTCTGGGATATCGAATTTAGCTGCTGTAGCTGTCCCTGCGCTCCGGAAACTTGACCTCGTAAATCTTCAACCGTGCCGAAAAGAGGAACTATGTATGAAGAGTAAATAATAACCGCGCCTACAAGAAGCGCCAGACTGGCAAGCAAGCTGTAAAATCTTTTTGCTGAAGCGCTCATCTGTTTATTGTGGTTGACGCATTGTTCGGCCCCAGAACAACGGGTGTCTGGTTATAAGTAAACAGTCCCGGATTGACATATAAAGTCGCCTGGAAAGAAACCGTGTTTCCGCTCAACTCCGAGCCGTCAAGAACGGCGCGTGTTACCTGCGGAGCGTTTTCATAAACCTGAAGCTGCGAAGCCAAAACAGCGTAAGAAGACGCCGTTCCAGATATGTCTATCTTGTTTTCCAAAACTGTTACCTTTATTGAGGAATAACTGACCTTGGGTTCGGTGGAAGAAGCAAGAAACGGCAGAAACGCTGACGGATTGACGTGATTCCTCAGTAATTTTCCTATGTTTATTATCTGCGAATAATAATTTACATAGTCCTTTTGCGTGGAGGCTATGGTATTTTGTTCTGAATTAACCTGCGTCTGCAGGGCGTAATACTGTCTCTGAAGATACGGTTTGTATCCGAACTCCAGGCCGAGATAGCTTAAAAGAGCCGCCAAAAAAACAATGGCCATAATGGTCAAAAACCTCCACGGCCATCCTACCGGAAGTTTCTCTCTTGATAATTGCGACTGTATGCCGCTTAAATTGTTTGGATATGCTGGCATTAACCGATAAATTGTCTTATCCCCAAACCTATAGCCACCGCAAGCGGCGCTCCTTCGCCGGCCAAAACGGGCGCGGCGGCTGCGGGGAACTCGACTCTTTTCCATGGATCAGCCTTGAGAACCGGAAGTTGGAACTGCACGGAAGCATACTTTTCTATTCCCAGAAGATTCGCTCCTCCTCCTGACAATATAATTCTCTCGACTTTCCCGTGATAATTTTTTTCGTAAATATCTTTTATCCGCTTCGCTTCGCTAAGTATAACATCCAAGAACGGCAGCATCAAAGTGGATAAACCATACTCTCCGCCTTGTCCCAACAATCCTTTTTGTTTTTTTAGCTCCTCCGCTCTCCTGACACTGACCCCCAATCCGCTCGAAACCGCTTGAGAGAGCGAGCTTCCCGCGAAATCGGTTTGCGCGCTGTATTTCAGCAACCCGTTTTCCGCAATCATGACCGCTGTCGAACGCGCGCCTATATCGATGACTAAAGTCGTAGTCGGATCCCCTAAAGTAAGCGCTCTTGATAAGCTTAATCCCTCTATCTCCAATGCCTTGAGCGTCAGTCCGGCCGCTTTAAACACCGCCTGGTATTTTGTAATGACTTCATTCGGCACGGAAATCAGAAAGACCTGCTGTTTCTTGGCGCCGCTCTCGTCCGTATATTCGCCTACCGGCATCCAATCCAGCGCGACTTCCTCTAGAGGCATCGGCACGACAGTCTGCGCCTGATAGCGCATGGCTTTTGAAAGCTCCTCTTCCGACATCGTCGGAACTTCTATCAGGGAAGTAAAAGCGGAAAACGAGGGAATGGAGGCCGAAACGTTCCTGGTTCTTGGGTCAAGCTTATTGATAAGCGTCTTTAAGAGCGCCGCGGTTTCCTTTTCAAGCATTTTAAGACTGCTTGTTTGTATAGCGGTATTCAGTCTGTCTAGATGGCCGTAGCTTTCGAGAACCGCATAGTTCTTAAGCCTTGGCGCTCCCGTAGGCGATGATTCTATTTCGACGGCTTTAATGGACGCGGTTCCTATATCCACGCCCAAGAAATCGCCTTCTGAAACGGCTTTCAGTATCTTTTTAACGGCCGAAAAATTTTTCGGTCTAAAGAATCTTTCAAACATCTTGGATTATAATCATTGTATCATGAATCGCCTGCGCGCAATATATGATTTTCTTCTCGACACGCTCTTCCCCCCGCTTTGCATATCCTGCAGGGCCCAGCTTTCGCGTGAAAAAAGCTTTAGCGGCGTATTATGCTTCGATTGTTTCTCCTCTCTGGAGATAAACGCCGGGTTTTTCCGTATCGCGGCGCACGGCAAGGGTAACCCTCTGATTTTGGGAGCCGCTTTGAATTACCAATCAGAAACAGCAAGGAACCTTATCCACTCTTTTAAATACGAGGGGTATTACTCCCTTTCTAAACCGTTCGCGAATTTAATAATGAGACACCTGAGACTGTCCGGCCTTTGGAATTTCGTCAAAAAAGAAAAATTCGTCCTGGTTCCCGTTCCGCTCCATCGCTCGCGATTAAAATATCGCGGGTACAATCAATCGGAGATTCTGGCCAAAGATATACGGATATTATCAGGTTTGGAAATATGCGATGTACTGGTTAGAAAAAAGAAAACAAAGGAGCAGGCGGAAATAAAAGACAAGAACGACAGGTTAAAAAACGTAAGAGGGTGTTTTGTTTTACGCGGCAAAGAGGTTGTCGCCGGAAAAAATTTTATGATTGTTGACGACGTTTTTACATCTGGAGCTACAATAATGGAAGCCGCCCGGATCTTATACAAAAACGGGGCCAAGAAAGTAATCGCCGTAACGGTTGCGAAAGCGTGATATAAAATCAAAAAAGAATAGGCGTACGTCCATTTTGCAGTTTGATTCCTGAATTTTATTTATAGTACACCCTTCCTTGGACTCTCAAATCTACGTACTGGACATCGCGCCATCCCGCGGAACTTATTATATTTTTAACGGCGGCGAGATCATCGGAGGGATCAAAAAGAAGACTGAAATACATTTCTTTATTGTCCGGCGTTTTAAACACAACCTCCTCGTAATCCATATTTTTGAAATACAGCGTCGGGTTTTTAAACCCCAAATTTTCTATAAGCGATATAACCTTAAGCAAATCGGAATAACTTTCCCGATTCAAAACGCTTGTGAGCATAGTCAGCTTATTATCATAAGAATCAAGCACGACCGGAACGGTGGAAGAAGGAACGGACAAGGAAATATCCCCGGCTCTCAAAAAAACGACTCCCGACGCATCGGTGAAATAACAAAGGCCGCTCGAGGTTACGCACCAAAGCGCTTCCTTCTTCCTATCGGAAGCGTCAATCGTAACGTGTCCGTTAAAAAAATCTCTTTTTATCCCAAGACTTCCTATCGTTGGCAGTCCCTTAAGCGCACTATCTGTTATCCTAGGACTCCCGCCCCACACAAGAATATTGCTTAGGCTTAAAACGCGATTAAAAGAACTGTAAGCCATAAGCTGTGAGGCTATAGAAGAAATCACGTATGCTTGGGAAGTAGAAGATTCGCCGACGACGGTAACAGACCTTATCTTAAAGAGCGGAAAGTATGCCAGAAAAGCGAAAAAAAGAATGCCTGAAAGAAGGACCGACCCCGTTAAAGCATACGCCTTTATCCTTCTCCAGACACCCCACCTTATCGCGGGCTTGCTTTGGTACCGCATTTATCGTTGCGCCTTAATGATTTCCTTTCCGATATATTTTCTCAAAACTTCAGGGACAACAACGCTTCCGTCTTCCGTTTGGTAATTTTCAATAATAGCTATAAGAATGCGCGGGCTTGGCAAGGCGGTGTTGTTCAGCATATACACATATTTTTTTTCTCCGGTCTCATCGATATATTTCGCGTTGAGCCTTCTGGCCTGCCAGTCCAGGAAGTTGCTCGCCGAACCGGTCTCCCCCCAGCGTTTCATTCCCGGAAGCCACGCCTCGATGTCGAACGCACGATATTTTCCCGGACTCATATCTCCGGTGCATATCTGCAGCCTTCTATAAGGCAAACCAAGCTCCTCGTGCATCTCGCCGGAGATTCCGGTCATCTCATTCTGGAGTTTGTCTGCTTTTTCCACATCCGCCTCCGCAAGCGCTACCTGTTCAACTTTCATAAACTCGTGCACGCGGTATAATCCCTTGACGTCTTTGCTGTAGCTTCCTATTTCGCTCCGGTAACACTGGCTGTAGCCGCAAACCTTTACCGGTAAATCCTTAATATCCAAAGTTTCGTCCGAAAAATAAGCCAACAGGGACGGCTCTGCCGTTCCCACTAAAAATTTTTTATCCTTGCTCGTCTCTCCCGTCAACTCCTTGTCCGACGTCGCTACCTCGTAAATCTCGTCCGCTTCCGGATCGTACTCCAACCCCTTAAAGTACCCGCTTCCGAAAAGCGCGAATCCCTTGACAAGCGTCGGCGGAATCATCGGACGGAATCCTTTTTCTACCATCTTATGGACGGCGTACATCATAATCCCCATCGCCAAAAGCACCCCGTCGTTTTTCACGTAGTAACCGCGGAACCCGCCGACTTTCGTTCCTTTATCGAAATCGAGTATGTCCAAATATTTTCCCAATTCAACGTGCGTCTTCGGTTCGAAGTTGAATTTCTTCGGCTCACCCCAGCGGAAAATCTCTTTATTGTCGGCGTCGCTTTTTCCTATCGGAGTATCCGGGGACGGAATAGTCGGAACCTTAACCATAAGCTCGTCGAACTTTCTCTTAATCTCCTCCAACCTGTTCAAATCCGGTTCCCTAAGTCCGCGTCCCTCTTCGATGAGCTTCTTTCTCTCTTCATTGCCAGCGGCTTTACTTATTCTGTCGTTAAGCTCGTTTTTCGATTTATTAAAAAGTTCCGTCGCGCGCATAAGAGCAACGCGTTCCTTATCCACTCTTAAAAGCTCGTCGACATCGAGATTAATACCCTTATTTTTTACGGCTTCCTTAACTTCGCCGGCGTGATCGCGGATAAATTTAACGTCCACCATCTTAATTAAGATTTATCTCAGAATACACCCTATACAAGACGCCGGTCAACGGAAATCTTTTACGGCATCAACCCGGCTAAAGGCGGAGCGATTAACGACTCATAGCCCGCGATCCGCGGTTCACGTTCCGCGATGCGCGGTTTATTTTCTTTTTAAAAGCGGAAAGAAAACCGTCTCTCTTATCGGCTTATCCATAAGAACCGCGAAAAGCCTCTCGGACATCCCGAATCCGCCCGTTGGAGGCATTCCGTATTCCAAAGCCTCCAGGAAATCTTCATCGAGCATTTGCGCCTCGGCATCTCCATTTTTCCGCAACTTCATCTGTTCCCCAAACCTTTCTCTTTCATCTAAAGGATCGTTCGCCTCGGAAAATCCTTTTCCAAGTTCCGTCCCGGCGGCGATAACCTGAAATCTCTCAACCTTGTCAGGCTCGCCTTCCTTTCTTTTGGCCAGCGGCTCTATATCGACCGGGGGGTCGATAAGAAAACATGGCTGTATAAGTTTCGGCCTGGCGGCTTTCTTGAAGATTAAATCAATAAGCCTTCCTCGTCCCTGATTTTCCGAAACCTCTATTTCCAGTTCTCTCGCCTTGGACAACAGCTCCGCCTCGGTCGCATATTTCAAATCAAGTCCGGTATTCTCCTTAAAAATCCCGTAATAATCGACGGTCGGCCATTTTCCTCCCCAATCTATCATCTCACCGTTTCTTTTAGTTGCCGTCGATCCGACGGTTTTT
Organism: bacterium; assembly: GCA_021839365.1. GTDB lineage: Bacteria > Patescibacteriota > Minisyncoccia > UBA6257 > Colwellbacteraceae > JACWAO01. Next base: position 20,125 of record JAKCBB010000004.1, read on the forward strand.
TCCACCACCTGCTTGTACATTTTCTCAACATACTCCATTACTTCCCTATAATCCGCGTACGCCCAATAAAACTCCATCTGTGTGTAATCCTGTAGATGCTCCGCGTCTATTCCCTCATTCCTGAAAATTCTTCCTATTTCGAAAATCTTGTCGAATCCGCCGACAAGGAGTTTCTTTAATGAAATCTCAAGCGAGATGCGCAGATAGAAATCCGTCTCGAGCGCTTTGTGCCTGGTAACGAACGGCTCGGCTTCCGCTCCTCCCGGAACGGCCTCTAAAACCGGAGTTTCAACCTCTGTAAAACCATTCTCATTCATAAACCCGCGTACCGCCGCCCAGAACACGCTCTTTTTCTTAAACATCTCATGGACCTCCGGATTGGTCATTAAATCCAGATACCTCTGCCTGAGGCGCAACTCCGTATCGTGCACTCCGTAAAATTCGCTCGGCACGGGTCTTAGAGTCTTGGCGGCTATTTTAAAATCCGCAACTTCAAGGCTTTTCTCCCCCCTCTTTGTTTCAAATAGAACCCCCGCGGCCTGCGCGAAATCTCCTCTGTCGAGATTTTCTCTCCAGAACTCGATATCCGAAAGAAGATCTTTCTTTAAAACAAGCTGGATTGTTCCGCTTCCATCCTCCAAGTCCAAAAAGACAACTCCGCCTTGGTCGCGGATTGATTTTATTCTCCCAGTAAGGGAAATTTTCTTCTTCAAAGAAGAAAACTCGGAGAAGTTTTTCACTGCTTCGCTAATCGGAAAGTCGCGCTTCACGCGCGCCGGATAAGGATTGTCTCCCCCCTCTTTTATTCTCTGAAGTTTCTTTTTTCTCTCTTCGATTAGCGAATCAAGCATGGCATTATTTATAATAAATCAAAAAACCAAGAACAGTAACTTCCATCCTCCCGCCGAGACGCAGCACAAACGAACTCAACACGGAAGAGACAGGTGTCAATGAAAGATTCCCGTCCGCTCCGCTGTCCGGTGGACCGCGGCTTAAAACCTACTCAACTCTAGTAATTACGTACTCGGTTTTCCCAGCGGGCGTGTTCACTGTTACTGAATCACCAACTTTCCTGCCAAGCAATACCCTTCCTAACGGAGATTCATTGGAAATAAATCCGTCTTCAGGCTTTGCTTCGCTGCGCCCTCCTATGAAAAACTTCATATTCTTGCCGTCTCTTGCGATCTCCACAGTGGAACCGATGCCCACAACCCCGCTTTCTCCTCCCTTTTCTCCCTTCTTAATGATAACAGACTCTTTTAATATCTGTTCAAGCTCGTCTATCCTTCTCTCAACTCGGCGCTGTTCGTCCTTAGCTTCGGCGTACTCCGAGTTTTCAGACAAATCGCCAAGTTCTTTAGCTTTCTTCAGTCTGTCAGAAACTTCCAGCCTATCCTCCCCCTTAAGCGAATCAAGCTCCGATTTAAGCTCGTTCAGGCGTTCCTCCGTCAAAAAGTACGTCATTTTGCTTTTTTATATTTTATAAGCTCCGGACAAGAGCCAAATTTTTATTTTAATCGCATCTTTTAAATTTTGGATAAAATCCATCACAGTCTTATTCCCGAATCCATTTTCCGCTTCAATCTCCGCCTCGCTAACTCTTACCCCCGTCCTTTTCGCGATCTCCATCAACTCCAGCCAGTATCCGCACCCATTAATTTTCATTTTGGGAAGGATGCGCTCTACGGCGGTCATAGACAGACACCAAAAACCGAAATTCCGGCCCGATTTAAAAATCTTACCGGATAAGCCTGGTAATGCACGGCGTTTCCCCGTTACCACTCCAAACCCCGCCTTAAACTCCGGCAAAAGCTTTTCTATTTCATTAATAGAAACGGAGGATCTCGGATTAAGTAACAACCGGACTTTTCCGGAAGCTTCGCTAATCCCCTTTCTTACAGCGAACCCCTCGCCCATATTCTTCTCCAGCTTTATAAGCTTGAGATTTTTAATGAAAGACGATAAGCGCTTCACTATCTCTCTCGTAGAGTCGGTAGAAGCGGAATCTACCACTATAATTTCGTAATTTACAAGCCCCTTCGACAGATACCGATCAACGTCTATTAGGATAAGCGGTAATGTTTTTGCTTCGTTTCGTTCAGGAATGATTATTGTAATCTCAGGGGAATCCATTTTTTTAGGAGGCTATCTCTTCTTCCACTGCGGCGATCTTCTCGCCTTGCGCAATCCGAACTTCTTGCGTTCCACCATTCTTTCGTCTCTTCTTAGATACCCCAAACCCTTGAGCGTGGTTCTGAAGTCTGGATTGAACTTCACCATGGCTCTCGCGAGGCCTAACGTTATTGCCTCAGACTGTCCATTGATTCCTCCGCCCTTCACTGAAACGGTAACTTCCGGCCGGGATTTTTCCCCGAACACGCTGAGAGGAGCAAACGCGGCCGCGAGCATCTTCGATACCGGAAAAAACTTATCCGCGTCTTTATCGTTCACCTTCATTTTCATGGAATCCGTGGAAAACGGGTAGATCCTTACTCTAGCGACAGCGGTCTTCCTGCGGCCCACGCCCTCAAAATATTTAATGTCTTTCGGCATAGTTTTACTCATTGTCTTCTATAACCAGCATTTTTAATCTCTCCGAAGCAAGTTTGTTCTTGGGGAGCATTCCTCTTACCGCGCGCTTCAACACCCAAGCCGGATTCTTGACAAAAGCATCTTTAAACTTCTCTTCCTTAAGATGTCCGACGTATCCGGTATGCCTGTAATAAGTTTTCTGTTCCTCTTTTTTGCCTGTCAGTTTCACTGACCTGACGTTTTTTACGATAACTTTGTTCTCGCCGACAATCCGCGGATTGAATCCTGCCGCGTTCTTGCCTTGAAGCAGCGTGGCTATCTCGCTCGACAGCCTCCCTAGCGTTTTCCCTTTAGCATCTAAAGTATGTGTCGTCATGATATTAAACAAACTCGATAATTGCTTTCTTCGCGGCATCGCGCTTCCTAATAACGGCGGTTTTCACTATCCTGGTATATCCTCCTTTGCGATCGGCGTACTTGGGAGCTATCTCATGATAAAGCTTGAAGGCCGATTTCTTCGGAAGTTTGCTTAACAAGGTTTTCATCGCGGATAAATCCTGTTTCTTCGCTACAGTTATCAGTCTTTCAACTTTAGGCTTAATCTCCTTGGCGCGCGCTTCTGTCGTTAAAATACGCCCGCGCTGCACCAGGTTAGCCATTAAGCCGTTTACAAAACTTTGTCTGCGACCCTTAAGCCTTCCGAATTTTCTGCCCTTTTCCGCCAAATGCCTCATCTTACTTTTCTTTTTTCTTGCCTGCGGCTTTCTCTTCCGCCTCCTCCATCACATCGATCTCGGCAATCCTATTGAAGTGATCCAAAAGAATATTTGTCGCCTTGCGCAAAGAATGGGAAGGCGTAACAGTCCCGTCAGTCTCTATTTCTATAGTCAAACGATTATAATCGGTACGGTCTCCGACGCGCATATTGTCCACGGTAAAGTTGACCTTGCGGATTGGAGAAAACAACGCGTCCAGGGCTATAACTCCGACCGGGAGCTTTTCACGCTCTACCGATTCCACGGGAACATATCCGAGCCCGCTTTCCACGGTAAGCTCCATTTCCAACTCCGCGCTTTTAGAAGTAAGCGTCGCTATACGAAGGTCCGGATTCTGAACTTCGACTTCGGCATTTCCCTTTATATCTCCGGCAGTTACCTCGCCTTCTCCCTTGGCTTTCAAGGTCAAAACCTGCGGCTCGGAAGCGAAAAATTTAAACCTAGCCTTTTTAAGGTTAAGGCAAATCTGAATCACGTCCTCCAACACGTTGGGAATGGTTGAAAACTCATGGCTTACGCCTTTTATTTTCACCCTTGTTACCGCGGCTCCCGGGAAAGAGGAAAGCAAAACGCGACGCAAAGCGTTCCCCATTGTTATGCCATATCCGCTGTAGAGACCCTCAATGCTGAAGACACCCGTTGTCCCGTTCTCTTCTACGCGCTTTATTTTAACATTATCGCTGAGATAGGTTTTTTCCATAAGATTATTTTGAATAATAGTCGACGACCGCTCCGGTATCAACCGGCAATTCGACATCGCTTGGCTCTCCGACAATTTCGGCCGACATGTTTCCAAGATCAAGCTTTATCCACGCCGGAGCCTCATACCCCTTCACCTTCTCGGTGATTCCTCCAAAATACTTGTTGCCGGCGGATTCCGGTCTTACTTTTACCACATCCCCCTCGCGCAGTAAAAGAGCCGGAGAAGTAACCCTTCGTCCGTTTACCAAAAAATGTCCGTGACCGACAAGTTTCCTCGAGACCGAACGGCTAGCGGCCAGCCCCATCCTGTAAACCACGTTATCCATCCTCCTCTCCAGTAAACTTAAAACTCCGTTCGCTCCCGCTCTTCCTTCTTTTACCGCTTCGACGAAAATCCCCCTTAACTGGCTGTCGCGCAATCCATAGATGAACCTCATCTTTTGTTTCTCCTTCATCTGCAAGCCGAACTCTTTCGGTTTGCGGAATCTCTTGCCGCGCGTTCCCGGAGCATATGGCTTTCTTACAAGAGCGCACTTCGGAGAATTACACCTCTCTCCTTTTATGGACAGCTTCGTCCCCAAACTTCTTTCTCTTTTTTCTAAAACCGGTCTCATATTTTTATACTCTTCTGGCCTTTGGCGGCTTCGGGCCGTTATGCGGAATAGGCGTTACGTCTTTTATGGATAAAACGTTAAAATTGTGATTCAAAAGAGACCTGACCGCCGAATCCCTTCCGCCGCCGACTCCAGAAACATATACCTCGATGTTTACCGGTCCGGTCTTTTCAACTTTTTCGGCAAGCGCGGCTATGACTTTCGAAGCGGCAAACGGGGTTGCTTTCTTTGGACCGGCAAAACCTAGAGAACCCGCCGTAGCCCAAGCCACAACTCCGCCGTTATTGTCGGTTATGGTAATGATAGTGTTGTTGTAAGAAGCGTTAATATAAACGCGCCCGCTTTCTATCTTGCGCTTCTGAGCCTTAACGGCTTTAACCGGCGCGGTTCCCGCCGCTTTTGTCTCTTCTGTTTTCGGTTTGATTATTTTGGTCTTTCCCATGGTTTTGATATTGAGCCTGAAGACTTGCCCCGATCCCCGCCTAACGGTTACTTCAGATCAACTTTGCGGCGCCCGCTTCCGGCAGTCTTTCTGACGTTGCCGCGAACAGTGCGCGAGTTGGTTTTGGTTCTCTGCCCCCTCACCGGCAGTTTATACATATGACGGTAACCGCGGTATGCCTTTATCTCTTTAAGCCTCTCGACGTTTTGCTTGATAGTCTGACGCAGCACTCCTTCCACCCTGTAATTCTTATCTATCTCAGCCTGTAGTTTCGCGACCTCGCTCTGATCCAAATCTTTGGTCATTTTATCCGGCTTTATTCCGGTGGATTTTAAGATATCGCCGGCATTGGATAAGCCCACTCCATATATATAGGCCAGCGAAACTTTTATCTTCTTATTATCCGGTATGTTTATTCCGACTAATCTCATGTTTTTATCCTTGCCTTTGCTTATGCTTCGGGTTCTTCGAACATATAACGTAAACCCGTCCCTTTCGGCGGACGACGCGGCAGTCTTTGCAAATTTTTTTAACCGAAGATCTTACCTTCATTTGAATTCTAAAGCCTTCTCACGATTCTTCCGCGAGTATCGGTAGCGGAGTTAATCTCCAGCTTGACTCTCTCTCCCGGAAGCACGCTTATCCTATGAAGGCGCATCTTCCCAGAGACGTAAGCCAAAATCTCGCGGCCATCGTCGAGTTTAACTCGAAAAGTGGCGCTGGGTAACGCCTCTATAACAACCCCATCAACTATCATGTTAAGCGCGAAAATATTAACATAAACGCTTAATTAGTGTCAACCGTTACCCTGGAGAGGTTATCGGGAACGCTTCTTACCCAGAAAGGCCAAAGCTTTACCTCTCCGGACTGGATGCCGGCAATACCCCGTATCGCCTGCTGGACCGCCTCCTGACTCCTGCCGACTATCGTTTGTCTGAACGAATTAACATCGAATTGCGGTTCCCAAAAAGACTGGAAAGCGATGGACGCCGTCATAGTCCCGCGTTTCCAGTCCATAACAGGCGTGCCGTAGGTAACGGTATATTTTTTAATCTGCAAATTCGAGGTCGAGCTGTCGGCCACCTGGCTGGCCATGGCTGTAACCAAATCCTGTTCGTTAAATCCTATTATTTTATACTCCCCATAAGCGGTAACCGCGAATTGTCCGTTGCTGTTCGGAATATTAGCCACGTCGTACTTCGTTACAGAGAAAGACGATCCCCCGTTTATAAATTTCATTCCCTGCGGAGCCTGAAGAATGGCTTCCGAGGCCATCGCGTTCTGGAGCGAAGCGGCTACCGATGAAGTCGCCTGGATTATGTCATTCCGGCTCGGCGCTAGAGTCTGGCCTATGAATCCCCCGCTCATCGCCTGAGACGATTCCGCGTAAAAACCGTTGTATTTTTTAGTCCCTTCGAAACCGGCAAAATGAAACTTTTGCCCGGACGGAAGATTATACTGGCTCCCGGCTTCATTAGCCGTAACCGAAGCCGTTATCTGCGACGGAACCAGCTTGCCTCCGGAATATGTCGCCCCCGGAACAACTACCGTCTTGTCTAAACGAAACATTACCCCATCGGAATTGATGAGCCGGGTGGTCGCTACAAGCGTCTGGGAAGCGGTTCCAAAATCGTTATATATGGTAACCTGACCTGCGGATTTGGTGCGCACATATTGCGTCCCGCTCGCGGTGAAAACTTGCGTCATCGTTTTAGTCGCGTCGAACAACTGCCCGGGAATCGAAACCTGGTTATTCCCGAAAGAAACCTGCGTCTGGTTTGTGCCGACCGTCATCTGTCCGGTGAAATTCCATGGAGTCTGGTTAAAATTCAGGGTTATTGCCGCGCTCGGCAGAACAGCGACGCAATAATAAACTCCTCCGGCAAGGACGATGGCAATAACCGCTAATTTTATAAAAGACTTAAAGAAAGAGCGTTCGTTTTCTTTCTTTGATTTCGATTCGCCTCCGGCCGCTTCCTGTTCCGCTTTTTTCTTCGACAAAACAACAGGAGAATAATCTTTTTCTTTAACCGCGATCATTTCCGGTTTTCTTGGCAAGATATCGGCGACGCGTTTCGGCCCCGCCCCGTAAAAAGCGTTCCCCGCTTTTATTCCGACGAGAGAAGCCATCGCCAGCACTTCGTCATCGACGGATTCTATGGAAAGTTCCTTTCCTAAAGACTTGGCGTGCGAATAAAGTTCCGTGAGATGTTTGGCTTCCTTAACCAGCTCGGACCCCTTAGGGATATACAATACGACGCTGGCGTTTCTAGCTTTGGATATCTGCTTTAAGACAGACTCCAGCGAATCTTTCTGTCCGACTTTTATCCTTTTTACACCATTAGCCATTTGATTCTTTGTAGAACTGTTTTACTTAATTCTTCGCTCAACCCGGCTTCCTCTTCGGCAAATAAATCAGCAACCGTCAAACCGTCCCCTGCCGGCTTCAATCCGAATCTTCTGCCGTCATAAGCGATTCTCTTTTTGTAAATCTTCTCCGGCAAAGGAAATCCGCTTTTTACGAACACCGGCAACCGCGGATAACTATCTAAGGTATTCCTGTTGTTATACAAAGCCGCCGCTAATCCTTTTTCGAAATCTTTGAAAGCCTCGAGAAAAATACTTTCTACCGCTTGGCTTACCGATTCCCCAGCTTCCCCTTTAATATAACGCAGATAAATCTCGTTGTTAACCTCGTTATCGGTTAATAACTTTTCGCGCATCTTCTCCAAGATGTTTTTTCTCCCCCACCCCCATCTCTCTATTTTTTTGACCGAAGCGTCGGAAGCAAGGTAAACCGAGGAGCTTTCCTCTCCGCTGTCCACAAGCAAAACAGCCTTGCCTCCTTTCTTTAAGACAAGCCGCGCCGCCGCCGCGCCCGGCTCGATTACGGCACGAGCCTCATCCGGCAAGGCGTTTCTTTTAACAACCGTCGCGTAAGCCCTGATTTTTACCGGGCCGGACAGGCCGAGAAGCTCTTCAGGCTTGTATATCCTGGTTTTTCCCGATTCGACGGATAAAATCCTCGCGTCCGCCAGCACCGCGTCCAATTCATCTACTCCCAGTCTGCCGGCGAAAGACCTCCTGTTGTCCTCGAAAAACCCCCAGATTGCTTGGGAAAAAATGTTGATTACCCCCGCTTCGTCCAATTCGCTGCCGTGCAGAAGCTCCTGTTCCAAAAAAACCGTTTCCGCGGAATCGGAATTTATTTCCACTACCCCGTTTTTCTCTATTGCCTCTTTTTGCATAAAGACGGTTCCATATTAACACGATAAAAATTCAAAATTCAAAATTTGAAACCCGCGCTGGATCGTTTTTGAATCTTGATTTTCGGGTTTTAAGCTTAATTCTTCTCCTCAGAGCAGGACGGCTCGTATCCTTCTTATCCCCGCGGAGACAGCTTCTTCTTTCATGATCTCGAACCCGCCCAACTCTCCGGTATTTTTAACGTGCGGGCCGCCGCAGAACTCTATTGAGAACGCTTCGCCGAATTTCGGATCTTCCGCCGTCGCGAATTCCGGCCCTATGGAATAAACAGAAACTCTGTCAGGGTATTTTTGTCCGAATTCGTGTTCCGCGCCGAGTTTTTCCGCTTCCTCTTTCAGTAACTCACTCCTTACAACCGGCAAATTCTCCCGTATTTTCTCATTAACGATTTTCTCCACTTCCTTCTTTTCCTCCTCCGTCATTTTTCTGCCGAACGAAAAATCCATTCTCAATCTCTCCGCTGTTATATTACTCCCTCTCTGTTTAACCTCCGGTCCCAAAACAATCTGGAGAGCTTTTAAAAGAATATGGTGGGCAGTATGCAGTCTGGTCGTCGCCTCGGAATTGTCCGCCAGCCCTCCTTTAAAGATTCCGGCCGAAGCCGTACGCGAAAGTTCCCGGTGTTTACCGAACTCCTCCTCAAAAGCCGCGCGATCCACGCTTATCCCGCGGTCCTCGGCCATCTCCTCCGTAAGTTCCCACGGAAATCCGTAACTTTGATAAAGATCAAAAGCATCCTGGCCGGATATTTTTCCGCTTTTCGCCTTTGATTCGAATTCCCTGAGTCCCGCGGCAAGCGTCGTGCGGAATTTTTTCTCTTCCTTTTCTATTTCGCTGAGTATAAACTCGGCTTTTCCGGCCAAAGGATATGTCGGCATATATTTTTCGACAAATCTCTGCCCGACTAACGACAAGGTACTTTGGCTCGAAACAATTCCCTGTTTAGCGCCAAGCTCATCCCCGAATCTAACCGCTCGTCTTATAAGTCTTCTTACCAGATATCCGCGCCCGGTGTTCGACGGCGTAACTCCATCGCCTATCAAAAACACAGCCGCTCTTATGTGATCCAGCA
>JAKCBB010000005.1 GCA_021839365.1 bacterium
AGACGACTACTCTCGGAAACGATTAACTTATTGGTTCTCGGGGTAAAGTTGATTACTTTTACCGAAAGCTCCTGACCGACGAACTGCCTTAAGGCTTCGATCATTTTAATCTTATTACCCTCGGTATCCTGCGGGTAGTGCTCCGGTGAGAGTTGGGAAGCGGGGAGAAAGGCCTGTACGCCCAGGAGATCCGCGATAAGTCCGCCGCTGTTGGAGGAAATTATCTTAACCTTGACAGGCTCCCCGTCATCCCTAAGGTCTTTTATCTCCTGCCAAGCCTTTTGCTTGCTGGCCTCGGAAAGAGAGAGTTCTATAAGTCCGTCCATTCCTTCTCTTACGGCAACTTTCGCGCTCACGGTGTCGCCCGGATTAAGTTTTTTTAATATGTCCCGCGAGTTGGACAACTCCGATCCGCGTATCGCCCCTAGTCCCACCCTGGGAACGTCAAAATACGCTCCTTTATTGGACTTTTCTATAAGCCGGGCCTCGACAATATCCCCGGCTTTTAAAAGAGGCATTAAGTTCGGTTCAGCTTTTAAAACCTTGAGTTCGTAAGCCTCTCCCTTTTTGGCTGTAACTGTCTGCTGCATAGCCTGCATTATTATATAAACACGATTGAAAATCAACTGTTTTGGCGCTATACTATACAAGTATATAAACGTATGGTCATCACCCCTCTTAAAAACGGCGGGCTTAAATGCCAAGTTTCGGATTTCTCCATTTTAGTGGATCCTTCGGTATCGGCCCGCGGAGACATAGTCCTTCTGACCGGATCCGGTCTTCCCCTTGAGACCGGGGCTGACGAAACGATAAATACCGCCGGAGAGTATGAGATTAGCGGAATCCGCATCCGCGGAATTCAGGCCGGAAGTTCGTCGGATAAAAACATCCGCGTGGTCTATGTCGCGGAACTGGACGAGATCAGGCTTTGTTTCCTAGGCGGACTATCCGTACCGCTTTCCAGCGAAGAGTTGGATAAACTCGGGGAAATAGATATCCTTTTTCTTGTTTCCGGAAAGTCGGGTCTGGAAGAAAAAGCCGCCGCTAACCTTATAAAGGAAATCGAACCGAAAGCGGTTGTCTTCACGGTTAGCGATAACGCGAAAGCTCTTTCAGCGGCGCTGGGCCAGAACCCGGAGGAGGTGGATAAGTTTACGGTAAAAAGCAAAGACCTGAACGAAGACACCCGTAAAGTAATGATATTTAAATCGGAATAATGGCGGATAATAACACCGGAAAAATTGAAGAAGGAGAAAATATCGAGAAGCGCGAGATAACCGCGGAGCTCCGCGAGTCTTACCTTGATTATGCGATGTCGGTCATAGTCGGCCGCGCCCTTCCTGACGCGCGCGACGGCTTGAAGCCGGTTCATAGGAGAATTCTCTGGGCGATGTGGGATGACGGGCTGACCCACAGTGCCAAAACCCGCAAGTCAGCCAACGTGGTCGGCGCGGTTTTGGGACGCTACCACCCGCACGGCGACTTAGCGGTATATGACGCCTTGGCCCGCATGGCGCAGGATTTCACTTTGCGTTATCCGCTTGTCGATGGACAGGGAAACTGGGGATCGATAGACGGAGATTCGCCGGCGGCTATGAGGTACACGGAATGCCGCCTTTCGCGCATTGCCGGAGAGCTCCTTGCGGATATAGAAAAAGAGACGGTAGATTTTATGGTTAACTACGACGGCACGAGAGACGAGCCTGCCGTTTTGCCCGCCAAGATTCCGAATCTTTTAATTAACGGCTCGGACGGAATAGCTGTCGGCATGGCTACGAAGATCCCTCCCCATAATTTAAGCGAAACGCTCGAAGCCGCCTCCTATCTTATTAAGCACCCGGACTCGACCTCGGAAGATTTAATGAAATTTATCAAGGGCCCGGACTTTCCGACAGGCGGGGTTATTTACGACAGAAAAAAAATAAACGAAGCGTATATTACCGGTCGGGGAGCAATAACGGTGAGAGCCCTGGCTGAGGTTGATGAAAAGAAAATAATAATCACAGAAATCCCGTATCAGGTTAATAAGGCGGAACTTATAACGAAGATTGCCGAGCTTGTGCAGGATAAAAGAATCGAAGGAATAAGAGATTTGCGCGACGAATCAGACAAGGACGGATTGCGCATCGCTATCGACTTAAAGTCCGACGCCATTCCACAGAAGGTTCTTAACCAGCTTTGGAACTATACGGACCTGCAGAAGGATTTTCACATGAACGTCCTTGCTTTGGTTGACGGATTGCGTCCGCAAATCCTTTCGATAAAAGACGCGCTTTCGGTTTTTGTTTCCCACCGCCGCGTAGTGGTCCGCCGCAGAGCGGAATTCGACCTGAAACAGGCTAAGGCGCGCGCGCATATTTTGGAAGGTTTGGCTAAAGCGCTTTCGGTAATCGATAAGATAATCGAAACGATTAAAAAATCAGAGGACAAGGAGGACGCTCACGCGAACCTAATGAAGAAGTTCGACTTAAGCGATCTGCAGGCGACCGCCATCTTGGAGATGAGGCTGCAGACCCTGGCCGCCCTTGAAAGACAAAAGATAGAGGATGAGCTTAAGGAAAAAATGAAGCTTATAAAAGACCTTGAGCTGCTATTGAGGAGCCCCGAGAAAATAGACGGCGTTATAGAGAGCGAATTCTCCGAGACAAAAGAAAAATTCGGAGACGAGAGGCGAACCAAGGTGGTCGAGGGCGGGTTGAAAGAATTCACTACCGAAGATCTAGTCCCCCAGGAAGACACGATTATCACCATGTCCGCTGACGGATTTATAAAAAGGCTTCCTCCGGACACATTCAAGGTTCAGAAACGGGGAGGCAAGGGAATAACCGGAGGATCGTTCGATGACACGGGCGGACTGGCGCATTTCTTAAGCGCGCAAACGCACGACAATATTCTTTTCTTCACTTCCGGAGGAAAGGTTTTCCAAACGAAAGTTTACGAAGTTCCGGTAGCAAGCCGTACCAGCAAAGGGAAAGCCATACACAACTTTTTAGAGATTCCCGCCAATGAAAAAGTAAGCGCGATAATCGCTTACAGTGACGACAAAAAGAAGATGGAGGGGTGTTTGACGATGGTTACCGCTCATGGCGTGATCAAGAAAACGCCGCTTGAAGAATTTAGCAATGTAAGGAAAAGCGGGATAATCGCCATTAATTTGAAGAAGGACGACGAGCTCCACTGGGTCAAGCTTGTTAAAACCGGAGATGAGATAATACTTGCCACCCGCAAAGGGCAATCGATAAGATTTAAGGAAAAAGATGTGAGGTCTATGGGCAGGACGGCTGCCGGAGTAAGGGGGGTCAGCTTAAAATCTGGAGACGGGATCAGTTCGTTTAATGTCGTAACCCCGGAAAATAAAAGCGGAAACTTCCTGGTGATAATGTCCAATGGATTCGCCAAATTTACTCCATTGAAAGAATACCGTTTACAGTCCCGCGGGGGGAAGGGAATATTGACCGCTAAGGTTACCGGAAAGACCGGCGAGGTTGTTTCGTCCCATGTTATCACCGACGAAAAGGAGCTCTTGGCTATCTCTGAAAAAGGGCAGATTATCCGAACTGGTTTAAAGAGCATCCGCACCACCGGCCGCTCCGCTCAGGGAGTAAGAATTATGCGCGTCGAGGAGGGAGACAGTCTTGCGGGAACGGTAGCGTTATAGAACCCGAACCATAAACCGCGAGCCGTTAATCTGAAGCGTATTCATGCGTGTACGGCGGCGATCCCTCTTTTGATATTTGCGTTTTGATTTACTAATATAGTAAGCAACCATGCCGCTACAGTTCACTAAACAGCAGTGGATCATTGTTGGGATAGCCGGATTCGTAGTCCTGTTTTTTATTTTGGTTTTTTTAAATATTCTCCCCGGCCTCCGGAATAATAACAAGGTAGAAACCCTTACTTTCTGGGGGACGGAAGATCCCTCGGCCTGGGCCTACACCATTTCCTCTTTTTCCAAACTGCATTCGGGAATAAAGATAAATTATTTTCAAGTCAGTCCGGTGGATTTCCAAAACCGTCTTATTAACGCTCTGGCGTCCGGAACCGGACCGGACATAACGGAAATAAATAATAAGCGGCTTTACGAATCGCGCAGTATTTTAACGCCCGCCCCGGCGAACGCGGTTACCGCGGTCCAATTAGACAATCTTTTCCCGCAAACGGTCAGCCGCGATTTTACGTACAATAATAAGATTTACGCCGTGCCTGCGTATCTGGACACGCTTGTCCTAATCTACAATAAAAATCTTTTTAATCAGGCTGGCATAGCTTTGCCTCCCAAGACCTGGAGCGCGTTCGTCTCGGACGCGATGGCGATGCGCATCTTAAGGAACGGAAAAATAGTAAGGGCTGGAACCGCGATGGGCGGAACCAGCCAAAGCATCTCAAGGGCAAGCGACGTGGTGAGCCTGCTTATGGAGCAATACGGAGTGCCGATGATAGACAGTAGCGGGTATGTTGATTTTTCCGGATCTGGAGCGGCGCAGGCCGTCGCGTTATACACGCAGTTTTCTGATCCAAGAAGCCGTTATTATACATGGAACGACTCAATGGGAAGCGACGTAACCGCTTTTGAAAACGGCAGGGTCGGCATGATTATCGCTTACGCCTCGGATCTGGCGGATATAGAATCGGCGATTTCCAACGGAAGTTCCGGCGTCAATGTGGGGGTCGCGGCCGTTCCCCAGGCGAATCCGGCTAATATAGTAAATTTCCCCGACTACTCCGGCATAGCTGTTACGAGAACGGCGAAAGACCGTCTTGGCGCGTGGGAGTTTGCCGACTTTGCGGCGACCGATGTCATGAGCGCGGCCGCTTTCGCTAATCAAACCTCTCTTCCTCCAGCGTTGCGCGTGCTTATCGCGCAGAACTCCGCGAATTCCAGTATTGCGGGAATATTCGCCTCGCAATCCTTAACGGCGCAAGACTGGACCGAACCGAACGCGTCGTCTGTTGGCGCCGTTTTCGATACGATGATACAATCAATAACAAGTAACCAGTCGGACGTAAGCAGCGCGATCGATAAAGCGCAAGCCTCAATCGCCGCGCTGTTCCAAGGATAGGACATGCATCATTTATTAGCGTCATTCGCGCCGGTAGTCCCACAATGCGGACCCTTCGATTGCAACTGGACCTATTTCAACCAGCTTATCTCCAACATCCTGGAGGATCTGGCTTATGTAGTCGTTCCGCTCGGAGGACTGATGGTCGTTTACGGCGGATTTTTAATGCTTACCTCAGGCGGCAAACCGGCTCAAATATCTAAGGGCAAGAATACGATAATCGCGGCGATCGTCGGCAATGCGATAGTCTTCGGCTCGCTGGCGATAGTCAATCTAGTAAAATCTTTTTTTGGATAATTAGATATGAGTAAAATTTTCTTTAACAAAGACAAAGCATTAGTTAGATCAATAGCAACAGCCGCCCTCTTTATTTTGTTTATATTTAGTAATGTCGGGGTTGTGTTAGGTCAGCAAGGACAGCAAATGCAGGAACCAAGCGCGCAATCAAATCAAATGCAGGAACCAAGCGACAGTGGCACGCTTCAAATCAATCCACCCTCGATAGGCGGAAATCAACTTCCCGGCAACGCTTTCGATTTATTAAACCAGGTAATTAACTTCCTTACTTTGAAGATAATGCCGATCGTTATCTCAATGGTAATCTTGTGGGCCGCATATTTATTTTTAACTGCCGGAGGAGATCCGAAGAAAATAAACACCGCCAAACAGGCTTTGTTTTGGGCGATAATCGGCGCGGTGGTTATTATAATCGGCCAGGGGATAATTCTGGTTGTAAAAAGTTTCTTTGGCTTATCGTCTTAAGGCCTAGAAACGAAGAAAGGAAAAGCCCCGCAGACAATTCATTGTCTGCGGGGCTTGGAAGGTACACGCGACAGGTCATTACTGGCCTGCGTTTGTGAAAGGAGCCGGTTGCCAGGTGATGATTGCCTGACCGCCTCCCACCCGTTCCAAGGTGAATGACTGAACGGGGTAATTCGCCAATTCCTTATACGGCGCGGTTGCACCGTTAGCGAATATCACCCTCGTTCCCGTTGTTGCGTTGTCGATCCTATAGTACCACCCAAGAGGTACTTGGGTGTTTGGATCGAATACTGGGGACGGCGAACCATCCGCCGGTAGCGTGATGGTTGCTGTATAAACCTGACCGACTTTTGTAACAGAAACCCCGCTTTCTATCTTTGGAATGTTCCCGTTCAAAACCGCCGCTATGCCGTTGTCTACCTTTGGCAGGAGATTGGTTAATGCGGCCCGGCTCTTCGGAAAGTATGGAGCTACCAGCATAAGCACGATTAAAGCCATTGCAATTCCATTAACCGAACGTCGCGTTCCTCTTGCTGGTCCGATTGCGCTGGATGCCGCAAGGTAGCTGGATGCTAGAAACAATGGCGGGACGGCTCTAGCCTCGACGTGGAAAATGTATACCAACACACCCGCGCCGAGTTCTGCGACCAAAACCCTTCCAACCAGCTCCTTGTATCTTGCTCTAAGAACTAAGGACCCTACTGGCCATACTACTATAAGTAGCGCGAATGTGAAGGCTGCCAACACTAGAGTTATAAGGTTTGTCGCTAACGTTAGTTTCACGACAACTGCTACCAACCATAAAACCGCGAACACCGACACGATAAAGAGAAGCCGCCTGATTACTGTGGTGTATGCGATAACGATGCGCCTTGTTGCCGACGACTCAGATCCGACTTGGCGGGAAACGAAACCTGCGACTTTTGCGGCAAAAGCTTCGAGCCAGCCGCTGGATCCGCTATTCATTTGAATCCTCCTTTGCAGCTTGCGAGCTGATACCAATGTCCAGAAACTAAGAATGTAATAACATTGTTTCATATCCTTATCAAGGAAAGCATGACTTTTTAAAGAAAGGAAAAGCCCCGCAGACAATTCATTGTCTGCGGGGCTTGGAAGGTACACGCGACAGGTCATTACTGGCCTGCGTTTGTGAAAGGAGCTGACTGCCAGACGACCTTAGCAGTTCCTCCGCCTGGAAGCGACAGCGAGAACCCTTGTCCAGGATGTCCGCCTTGTTGGACGGGAGAAACCGTCCCATCGCTCCAGTGCGCCATCGTCCCTGACGGCGCATCAACAACGTACCACCATCCGGGCGGTACATGTTGCCCTGGATCGAATACTGGGGACGGCGAACCATCCGCCGGTAGCGTGATGGTTGCCGTGCGCGACGGAGTTGCGGCAGCCGAGACGACGTGTTCCGCTTTCGCGAGAACCGCCGCTCCACCGCCGTTGACCAACGTCCCCGCGCCGGTTATAGCCAGAGCTAGAACACAGAGACCAACGCCTGCCTTTTGCAGGTGTGGTTTCTTCAGTAAAGCCCCGGCTCCCCAAAAGCCGATTAGAGCGACTGCCGCTGGCCAGAAGACGTTCGGCCAGCTGAAGAAGCTCTTAATCCTCTCCCAGAACGGAGATTGTTGAGTCGCCGGAGGGTCTCCGATCACCGCCGCCGCAAGCGCATGCGCTGCGGCAACGTTATTGGTTACTCCCCGCAACTCGGACTCCAGTTCGTCGAGGTCTTTTTGGGTGTACCCGTTCTTGTGGGTCTTAACGAAGTTGTTGAGGTCGTTATTGACCTCAACAGTTGCCTGATCGTCTAATTGCTGGACGAACTGCGCAACTTCCACCTTCGCTCCGACCGCAGACGGGTTTAGTGCCTGACCAACCTGCAGATCTTGCATGACCTGCTGGCGGGCTATCGCCGCCGAAGTGAACGGCATTGACCGCGCGATTGCCGGACCCAGTGTTGCCGCGAGAAAGAAAACAGCCGCCGCGCCGGCTATCCAGGCATGGCTCCTAGGAATGTTCTTCCATAAGAGCCAGCCGATGACGCCGAACGTGATGCCCGCGAGAAGCGCGGTAAAGAACCCAACCAGTCCCCACATCGTTGCGAGGACGGCGATTCCGAGGACTGTTGCGATTACAAGGTCGATCACGGCTTAGCGCCTCCAGCGGCAGCTCTGCTGCCGGTAATCTTCTTCCAGAAACGGTATAAGGCTTCTCCGGCAAACTCCCCGACAACTTCCAGTTCGAGGAAGTTAAGAGGAGTAAACCGGAACCCCGGCTTGCTTGAGTTTGGCGAAGAAGGCGAGCTTCCGCCACCAGCCGAAGCCGGGGTCGACTGGACGGGAACCATGGATTCCACGTTCTCCTTCTCGGTTAGCGCGCGATGGGCACGAGCCCAGCCGCGGCCCACCTCTTCCGCGAACTCTATCACCAGCTGGACACAGAGCATGACCGTGAAGAAAACCCACGCTCCCCACATCCAGTGCCAGAAAGCCGTAGACAGGGAACCGTGAAACGCCGTGGTATCCGGAACGTGGACCCGGCCGTTTGGTTTCCAGCGAATCTGTCGGTACTGCTCCAGCGTGGAGCTATAGGGATTGCCTTTGCCGCTTGAGAGCAACCCTCTAAGCCCGCGGCCGAAAAGCATGATGGTCATCTGAACCCAAATGACCAAAGACGTCCATAACCTGACGTGTCTGCTGACGATGAGGCCTTCAACCCAATCGGCCACTGCCTCACGAAGGCGTTCCATTCTTCATCCCCCTTCTCATTCCTATCGCCACAGCGTCCAAGAGGCTCCTTGGTTTCTCCTTGGGCGCGTCGGCGTTGTGCTTCTGCTCTCGGCTCGCTCCGGACAAGGTAAGTCGGGCGGGGTTCTTCGGGTCAATCAGTCCCATGATTTGTATCTTAATCGCGAGTTCCTTGTCGTAGAACTCCGCGAGAGATACAACCAGCTCTCCCGATTCATCGGTGGTACGCTTCGGGGCGTTATCGATGCTTGTCGAGTCGAACCTTCCATCTTCTCCTAAGAACCCTCCGTCTCTGTCGTTGACTATAATCACGCGGACGTTTGGTACGCCGACACCGTTGGCGTCGGCTACAAAAACAGTGATGGCATATCGCCCATTTCCGCCCAGCGCGGAAATCTCAAATTGCTTCGGGGCCGAGGATCGTGCGGAATCAGCCACTTAAATCACTCCTTTATTCGGATGTGCAATGCTCAAAAACTGACTTAAATAAAGCACATTTTTACATTTTTGTCAAGAGGGCGTATGCTTTAAAAGCCTGGTTTTTACTATGCTCTCGTGGCGGAATCGGCATGCCGGCTTTCGCCAAAGCTATGGCGCGGCGGGCGCGCATGGGTAGGTGATGAAATTGGCAAACATGTATGGTTTAGGGCCATATGCCGAAAGGCTTGCGGGTTCAAGTCCCGCCCTACCCACCAACAAATGCTTAGTCCCGGTTAGTCTCGGGTTCTGCGTGAAATTTATCCACACTTGCGCGCGGTCAGGAGAGTGGTACTATTTATAAAATAATCAAAACATAGAGAAGTCGCTCTATTGCCGTTTATCGTCGTAAGCCAATCATGGACAAAATAAATCTTCTGGGGTCGAAAGCTAAAACCGCTTTTCTAAGTCTGCCGCTTATAGCTGCGGCCATAGCGAATATCGTTCCGGCAAGCGCCCAATCTAACGGATTCGCTCAACCGCCCAATGGCGGATCTATTCCGACCTCGCCTATTAATAGCGTTCAGCAGGTCCCGATACTTTTAAATACCCTGCTTAAGTGGGGATATTGGTTCTTTTTCTTCCTCACCGTCGTGTTCGTTTTATGGGCGGCTTTTGGCTATTTGACCGCCGGCGGCGACGAGAAGAAAGTCGCAGCCGCTAAGAATAAAATTATCTACGCCATTGTCGCCGTTGCTATCGCCTTAATCGCTACCGGAATAAACGCTTTTGCCGCAAGTTTCTTCGGCTCTGCGGTTCCGTCGTCTGTGGGACAGTAATCATAGAAAACGAAAAACGCTCTGCGCGACAGAGCGTTTTTTTATTTTCTCCTTCTCCCATGGAAAGCCTGGTGCACATCGCGCAATTCCTTGTTGGTAATATGCGTATAGATCTGCGTGGTGGAGATATTGCTGTGTCCCAAAAGCTCCTGGACAGAGCGGAGATCCGCTCCGTTCAGCAATAAATCAGTGGCAAACTGGTGCCGCAGCTGGTGCGGGGTTATGTGGCGCGGTATCCCGACGCTTCGGGCATACCCGTCGACCAAACGTTCGACGGTTCGGGGGATAATTCTGCCCAGAACTTTTGGTTTTTTGCCGTTGCTGAAGCTCACAAACAGCGCCGGCTCCATGTCCGTCCTCTTTGGCAGGTATTCTTTTAACGCTTTCTTTGCGCTTTCGGAAAGAAATACAACGCGCAGTTTTTCTCCTTTCCCGCGCACGGTGAATTCCCCGCGCTCCATGTTTATATCTTTGTTAAGCGCGCAAAGTTCCGAGACGCGCAAGCCCGTGGAAAACAGGACTTCCAGTATCGCTTTGTCGCGCAATCCTTTTATATTGCCCGTTTTAGGCGCCGCGAGGAGCATTTCTAAATCGGAATATTCCAACGTTCGTATCTGTCTTTCGGGAACTTTGGGCAGCTCTACCCTGTCGGGCGCGACCGACTCAAAACCTCTTTTGGCCAGAAATTTCAAGAAATTGCGGATGGCGATTATAAAATACGCTTGGGTAGATTTTTTGAGATTTTCCGAGCGGGACATTTTTAACCTGAACTCCCTTATTTTCTCCTCGGTTATGCCGTTCACCGAGCCTATATCCTCGTTTTCAATGAATTTTCTCAGGCACCGCTCATAACTCGCCCTCGTCCGCGGAGACCGGTTTTTCTCTATTTCCAAATAGTCCAGGTATTCTTTTAGCGCGCTTTCTATGGAAAGCATGGGTATATTATACGACACTCCGCTACTATGGAAAGTCAAAACCGTAAACCAAAATATAAAAATTGCGTAGCTAGTTTTATATTTTGGTTTTTTCTTAGTTTTTACGGCCCTTTTTGACACCCGGGCCGGTTTCTGATATTATTTGACCCATACAGATATGTTATCCTCTCGCGTAAAAAAGAAAGTTATAGGCGATATTCAGAAGCACGACACCGATACCGGTTCAGCCGAGGTACAGGTAGCTTTGGTCTCTCGCGAGATAGACGAGCTTGCAACTCATTTGAAGCATCACCCCAAGGACGAGAGTTCGCGCCGCGGGCTTTTAAAGATGGTCAGTAAAAGGCGCAAGCTTCTAAATTATTTAGCCGCAACTTCTCCAGCTAACTATCAAAAAATTATCAAAAAACTTGGACTGAAGAAATAATGTCCGAAATAGAATACAAAGGACAGCGGGTCTGCGTCTTTATAGATATACAAAATCTTTACCATTCGGCGAAGAATCTCTACGGAGGCCGCGTCAATTATAAGGTGTTAATGGAAAGCGTTCTCGGAGATCGCCGGCTTGTGCGCGCTCTGGCTTATGTCGTTAGAAGCGACCCCGCGACCGGAGAGGATACTTTTTTTGAGGCATTGGAGAAAGACGGTATAGAACTTCGGGTAAAAGACATCCAGGTTTTCTCGAGCGGCGCGAAAAAAGCGGACTGGGACGTGGGGATGGCGGTTGACGCCATCCGCATGGCTGACCTGGCCGACGTGATAGTGCTTGTGACCGGAGACGGAGACTTCGTTCCGCTTGTCGAATATCTTAAATGGGGATTCGGCAGGAGCGTCGAGGTTGCCGCATTCGGCCGCACCGCTTCCGCGAGATTAGAGGAGGAAGCAGACAGATTTTATGACCTGGAAGAAGTTGACGGCCTGGTTTTCCGTTCTTCTCGCAGCAGAAAAGCTGTTAGAGCCCAGGCTTAAAAGAGGCCCTGCCTCTTTCTTGCCTTCTTTGATTTTTATCTTTTATTCGCTATATTAGGTGTGTTATGGACTTACAGAGAAAACAGTTCAGTGTTGATGTCGCTGGCAGGAGCTTAAAGCTGGAGGTTTCGAAACTGGCGGAGCAGGCCAACGCGGCCGTACTCGCGAGTTATGGCGGAACCACCGTCTTAGCGACGGCGGTAATGGCCAAAGATGATCGCGATGTGGACTATCTCCCTCTTACGGTTAACTATGAAGAAAAATTTTATGCTGGAGGGAAAATTCTTGGCAGCCGTTTTTTGCGCCGCGAGAACAAGCCGTCGGATGAGGCTATACTTTCAGGCAGGCTTATAGACCGCGCTTTACGCCCGCTTTTCAATCAAAAGATAAGAAGGGAAATACAGGTCGTTGTGACCGTTCTTTCATACGACGGGGAAAACCACCCCGACTTTTTAGGGCTTGTAGCCGCTTCCACGGCTTTGGCCATCTCGGATATTCCATGGAACGGTCCGATTGCGGGAGTGAGAATATTAAAGAATAAAGACGGTTTCACGATCAATCCTCTCCGGTCTCAGCTCACGGAAGCGGGCGTCGGGTTCGATACTTTTGTCGCGGGCTTGGACGGAAAGGTAAATATGATAGAACTTGGCGGATCAGACGCCGCAGAAGATGATGTGGCAAGGGCCTTTGAGGAAGCGTTAAAGCCGATAGCGGATCTTATCGAATTCCAGAAAAAACTCGTTAAAGAAATAGGCAAAGAAAAGGCCGACGTCCCTATTTCCGGGCCCGATGAGAAATTGACTGCGGCTGTTTCTGAATACCTTAAAGATAGGCTTGAGGAATCTGTGTACATAAAAGGAAAGCAGGAGCGCGTTTCTAAAATGGAAACTCTCCGTTCGGAACTGGTTAAGCACATAAGCGGGCTTGGATTTGAAGGAAAAGACTTGGAATATGCTTCCGCTCTTTTCGATGAGGAAACGGATTTTCTAGTCCATAGAAAAATGCTGGATAACGGCATTCGTCCGGACGGCCGCGCCTACAACGAGCTTAGAGACCTGCATGCGGAGGTCGGAGTCCTTCCCGTTGTCCACGGCTCGGCGCTTTTTATCCGCGGAAATACGCAAGCCTTGGCGGTTACAACTCTTGCCGCGCCGGGCGCGGAAAAGCTTTCGGAAACACTTGAAGGGGAAAAGAAAGAAAGATTTTTTTTGCATTACAATTTCCCGCCGTATTCCACGGGTGAGATCGGCGGCTTCAAGGGCCCGGGAAGAAGGGAGATCGGGCACGGAGCCCTGGCTGAAAAAGCCGTTGCCGCGGTGATCCCCGATAAGAGCGAGTTTCCGTATGTTATCCGCGTGGTCTCGGAAATCTTGTCCTCGAACGGATCGAGTTCCATGGCGACGGTTTGCGCCTCGGTTATGTCTCTCATGGAAGCCGGAGTTCCCATTAAAAAGCCCGCGGCCGGAATTGCCATGGGTCTTATGAGCGATGACAAAGGGAGATACAAAGTTTTGACCGACATCCAGGGACCGGAGGATCATTACGGAGACATGGACTTTAAAGTTGCCGGCACGGAAGAAGGAATCAATGCTCTGCAGATGGATGTGAAAATATCCGGTGTGAGCGTTGACGTGCTTAGAGAAGCCATGGCCCAGTCAAAGGAAGCCAGATTAAAAATCTTGGAAGTAATGAATGGCGCCATCTCAAGCCCGAATAAAGAAACCAAGCCGGGAGTTCCTCAGATAGTAACGCTTACAATCGATCCTGCGCGCATCGGGGAGGTGATAGGGTCTGGAGGAAAGGTGATTAACGGCATAATAGAGGAAACCGGCGCCTTGTTCATCGACATAGACGATAACGGAGACGTGTTTATTTCCGCTAAAGAGAAAGCCGCGGCGGATAGGGCGGCGGATGTCATTAAAAACATGCTCCGCGAGTTTGAAATAGGAGAGACTGTCGAGGGAACAGTCGATAAAATCCTGGACTTCGGCGCGATAGTTGATCTCGGAGGGGGAAAGAGCGGGATGATTCATGTCTCGGAGCTTAAAAACGGATACGTCGAGAAAGTAACCGATGTTGTAAAAGTAGGCGACCATGTGCGCGCCAAAGTAATTAAATTAGAGAACGGGAAAGTCGGTCTTTCGATAAAACAGCTGAGCGCCTGAGTTTTTAAAATCCCGCTAACCCAAAACCAGTTGTTGCGTAAGTTTTGGTTTTTGACTTTTTATTTTCGGGTTTCGATTTTGTGTTGTTATCCACAGTTATCGATTGTTTTTTCTGTGGTATAATTTCGGCATGGAACCAAATGCCAACTTTCCCGGAAATTCTCCGTTTAATCCGGGTAATAATTCTAACGACTCTCAGAGGCTGGCCCCGAATTTTTCTAACGGAACCTCAGGCGAACCAGCGGGCGTCTCTCCGTTTAAACCGACTTCTCCCGCTCCGCAAGGACCGGCGCCGATACCGGAAAACTTTCCGCCATCCCAGTCTTTTCCAGCATCGTCAGTACCGCTGAATCCCGCTCCGATTCCGTCGCCGATAATGCCCGAACCGGTTAAGGAAGTTCCGATTCCTCCTCCGCCTCCGGCCTCAACAATGCCGGTTGCGCCAAAAGAATCAACGCCCGGAGTAGTGAATTACGGCCTTAGCGGAACCGAAGAGGGATCCAGGATAAGCGCGGGAGCGCCGATGCCGATGGGCAGCGCTACGAACATTCCCTCTCCAGCCTCTTTTAATATTCCGACTCCGCCCGCGCCGCAACAAGCCCCATTTATAAAACAAGGAGACATTACTACTCCGCCATCGGGGGCCGGAGACGTTGTCGTGCGCACATTGGGAAGCGATTTGGAATCACTGAAACAATCGGGAGGTCTCGGCACGCAATCAGCGCGGTCTTCTGCTGGAGCTGCGCCGATTGTACCCAATATTTCTAAGCCGTTGCCGGCGTCGGCTATGCAAGGAAGCGCGTCTTCGGATAAAAATCAGGACGCCGTAAATCCGCTCGGATTCGAGGGCGGGCCGATGTTTACTCCGCAGTCTGCAACCGGCGAAGAGATTAAAAAGAAAGCCGTCTCCGGAAAAGCAGTCGAAATGGCTATTGCGGCTTTGGCTGTTATCGGCGTACTCGCCGCCGTCTATTTCTTGGTCTTGCCGAAACTTTTTCCGGCCCCAGCAAAACCCGCCGTTACAACCTACCTTCCCGCTTCAACCTCTTCCCCTATAACGGAGTCATTACCCCCGGCATTTGTTCACCATTCTTTCTTTAATCCGGCTCCAACAAGCACGCTTACAGCCGATCTTCCGGCCGTAACGCTTGCGGACATAAGTATGGTTTTGAATTCGGCCGCTAACCCGACTTCGACTGCGGCTAAAGCTGTAAGCGAGGTGGAGATGACATACAATAAAGATCCCCTGCAAACGCCTCAGATGCTCCCGGTACTTCTGTCAGACACAAGCAGCACTCTTCCGCAATACTTTAACAATGATTTCACTTCGTTCGTGTATTATGACGGAACGGACGCTTGGCCGGGATACGTATTTGAGTTAAATCCAGCTTACTCAAGCTCCACCGAAGCGGCTGTTGAATCTGCCGCCGCTCCCGCAACCTCTTCGACCTCAGGACCATCGTCAGTTACGCCGACTCAAACCATAGGCGACATGGTCAAGTCGGTAGTGGAATCCGCCAATCTTTCGGGCTTGTATCTGAATAACCCGGGCATAGAATATACCAGGAGCTGGGCTAACGGCACGCTTCCAAACAAGTCTCCTGTAAGGTACGTAAGATTTAGTAGGGCGGGAAGAGTATTTGAGTATGGATGGTTTGGTAAGTATTTGGTTTTAAGCACCTCATACTCGGGAATAGTCCAGGCCGAAAACATGATAAACGCGGGATCGCAGTAGGTTTGACACATCAGCAGTATATTGCTATAGTGCAAGCGCATTAACGAAGACCCGCCAGAGGCGGGTCTTTCTAACAAGAAATAACACATGGATCTAAAAGCATTAGTACAAACAGTTAATCAGATAGCGCAGGAGAAGAAGATAGAGCCAGGAAGGATTTTTGATGTTGTCGAAAAAGCCCTGGCCGCGGCTTATAAGCGCGAATATTTTGAAAGAAACGCCAATGTCAGAGCCAAACTGGATGTTAAAACCGGAAAGATGGAGTTTTTCCAGGTAAAAGAAGTTGTCGACGGTTCGACAGTCCGTTTTGAAGGCGACGAAGAAGACATCGGAGATTCGGAAGACAAACTCCCGCGCTTCAATGAGGAAAGACACATTCTCCTTGAAGAAGCCAGAAAAATAAATCCTAACGTTGCTTTAGGGGACGAGATGGAGTTTCCTCTGCCGGAGCAGGAGAATTTCGGCCGCATAGCCGCTGGTACTGCCAAGCAGGTGATTATTCAGCGTTTGCGCGAGGCAGAACAGGAATCCGTTGTCGAGGAGTTTAAAGATAGGGAGGGACAGGTGGTAAGCGGCACCGTTCAGCGCATGGAGCGCGGCAATGTTTACATAGATCTTGGCCGGGCGGTGGGCATCATGTTTTATAACGAAACTATCCCGGGCGAGCATTATCGCGTTGGAGAAAGATTGCGTTTTTATGTCGTAGCGGTGCAAAAAGGATCGCCGAGGTTTCCGGAGGTCGTTCTCTCGAGATCGCACCCTAGATTCATGGTCAAGCTTTTTGAACTTGAAGTTCCGGAAATTGCCGATGGTACGGTTGAAATAAAAGCCATAGCTCGGGAAGCCGGATCGCGCACTAAGATCGCGGTAGCCTCTAATCACGAAGCGGTAGACGCTGTCGGTAGCGTTGTCGGTCAGCACGGCACGAGAATAATGACTGTTACTAACGAACTGGGTCCGGAAAGAATCGATGTTGTCGGCTGGTCGCCGGACATAAATGTTTTCATTAAAAATGCCCTTGCTCCGGCCCGCGTTCACGGGATAGAAGAATTAGAAAGACGCGAGGTCAGGGTTTTTGTGCCTGATGATCAGTTAAGTCTGGCTATCGGCAAAGGCGGACAGAACGTCAGGCTTGCGGCTAAGCTCACTGGATGGAAAATAGACGTCCGCTCGGAATCAAAGCCCGACGAAACGCAGGAAGGAGGCGTTGCCGAGGTGGCGTCCAATAAAGAACCAGAGAAAAGCGAAGGCGTGGAAGAAGCGGGATCGTCCGATAAGGAGGCCGTTGAATAAGGGTTGTTTTAGTCATATCATAAGGGCGTCGTAACGAGTAGAGAAAATAAATGAATATAGATGTTTTAATTGAGATTCCGAGAGGCTCGAGAAATAAGTATGAAATGGACAAGGAAACCGGAAGGCTTAAATTAGATCGCGTCTTACGAAGCTCGGTCGGCTACCCCGTTGATTATGGTTATGTACCGGACACGAAAGCCAGCGATGGCGATCCGCTTGACGTGGCCGTAATCGCCCGTTTTCCTCTTTTGCCAGGATCAATAGTTAAGGCGCGCCCCGTAGGGTTATTTAAAATGATAGATAAAGGCGAAGATGACGAAAAGATCGTCGCTGTTCCCGAGGATGATTTTTATTATGATTCTTGGAAAGAACTCGAAGACATTCCGGAGCCTCTTCGTTTGGAAATAGAACAATTTTTTGCCACCTACAAAGTTTTGGAGAAAAAACTTGTTGAACCGAAGGGTTGGGGTTCCCGTGCTGAGGCGGAAGAAATGATCAAAAAGGCCGCCGTTAATAAATAAAATAATAGTAACAGATAATAAAATGGACGAATCAGGTCAGGTTTTAATACCCACTGTAATAGAAAAAACAAATTACGGGGAAAGGGCTTATGACATTTACTCCCGTCTTTTGAAAGACAGGGTGATATTTTTGGGCGGTCCGATAAACGATGCAGTCGCGAACACGGTGATAGCCCAGCTTCTCTTCCTGGAGTATGAAGACCCTAAAAAGGACATCAGTCTTTATCTTAACAGTCCGGGCGGAGTCGTCTCAGCTGGACTTGCGATATACGATACGATTCAAGCGATTAAGCCGGACGTGAGCACGATATGCGTCGGCACGGCCGCTTCAATGGGCGCGTTCCTTCTCGGCGCCGGGAAGAAAGGGAAGAGATTCGCCTTGCCTAACTCGGAGATTCTTCTCCATCAGGTGATGGGCGGAGCCGA
Organism: bacterium; assembly: GCA_021839365.1. Taxonomy (GTDB): domain Bacteria; phylum Patescibacteriota; class Minisyncoccia; order UBA6257; family Colwellbacteraceae; genus JACWAO01. The sequence goes on from JAKCBB010000005.1 coordinate 17,873, forward strand.
GGGACAAGCGGTGGATATAGAGATAACCGCGCGCCACATCCTTAAAACAAAAGAAAAAATAAACCAGATTTTAGCTAAAAGCACGGGCCAGCCGCTTTCGAAGATAGAAAAAGACACCGACCGCGATTTCTGGTTGACGCCGGAAGAAGCGAAAGAGTACGGGCTTATTGATGAAGTCATTAAAAAAATCAAAAGCTGATATTGTCGAAGAAATCTTGACCCGCGGGGTAACCGAAGTTGTTGACCGCGAGCATTTAAGAAAAGCTTTGCTTTCCGGGAAAAAGCTCCGTGTTAAGCTCGGGATAGATCCTACGGGCTCAAAAATACATCTGGGCCGTGCGGTACTCCTGCGTAAACTCCGCGCTTTTCAGGAGCTTGGACACGAGATTGTGCTTATTGTCGGCGATTTCACCGCGCTTGTCGGCGATCCTTCGGATAAGCTCGCAAAAAGACCGCGGCTTACTCCGGATCAGGTTGCGGAAAATATGCGTAATTATAAAAACCAGCTCGGCAAAATAATCGATCTCAAGTCTGCTGAAATCAGGCATAACAGTTCCTGGCTTAAAAAGCTGACCTTTGCTCAAGTTACCGAACTTGCCGAAAGCTTTAGCGTCCAACAAATGCTCGCGCGCCGCAACTTTAAAGAAAGATACGAGCAGGGAATAGATATAAGCTTGCGTGAATTTTTATACCCCCTAATGCAAGGATATGACAGCGTCGCTGTAAAATCGGACGTGGAACTTGGAGGATTTGACCAGCTTTTTAACCTGATGGCCGGACGAACTATTCAGAAATACTACGGCGAGAAAGAACAGGATATATTAACCTGCGAAATGCTCGAGGGGACCGACGGGCGCAAGATGTCGACAAGCTGGGGAAACGTGATAAACATCGCCGATGAGCCTAATGATATGTTCGGGAAGCTTATGTCTGTACGCGACGAGCTTATCGGCAGATACCTTCTGCTTACCACGGATGTTTCGCGGGAGGAGATAGACGAAATAGAATCGGATATCAACAAGGGAGCTAATCCGCGCGACGCCAAGCTTCTTTTGGCCCGCAGGGTTGTCGTTATTTATCACGGAGAGAAAGCGGCGGAAAAAGCTGAATCGGAGTTTTTGAGCGTATTTCAGAAAGGCAATCTCCCGGAGAATATTAAAGAGATAAAAATAAATGCCGACAGAATGGGGATAGCAGATCTCCTTGTCGATATCGGTTTGTCCTCCAGTAAAAGCGAGGCAACGCGCTTAATAGAACAAGGCGGAGTGAAAATCGGCGGGAAAAAATTAAACGATCCTAAAAGCGTTATAATCATAACCGCCGAACCCCTCATTCTTCAGTCCGGCAGAAGGCATTTTGTAAAAGTTTCGAGAAAGTAAAAAGGCGCTCTTAAAAAAGAGCGCCCATAACAGCTACTTTTTGAGGAGAGAAAGCGCTAGTCCCGAGACTTCTCGGTGGATGTCGTCTATGCTGCGCAGTTCCCCCGCTCGGACGCATTCGACGATTTTCCATCTGGGTTCGCGCGTGGCAAGTTCGCGGTAAACATCCGCCACCGCATTTTGATACCTTTCATTGGCTTCGTGCTGATCGCGACTCCCTCGCCCTGCCGCAAGCTCCTTTCTGATCTCCGTAGAAACGGCGAGATATACGACAAGGTCGGGTTTCGGGAGGCCGATATATAAGTATTCCGCTTCCTCAGTGAAGCGGATGTAATCCGCCCGCGCTTGCCCATCAAGCTTGGCGCCTTGGTGGGCTAAGTTGCTCTGGAGATACCTGTCACAGATCACGACGCCTCTCTCTAGGGCGTCCACGAGTTCGTCTTTAGCTCCTGCTTGATCAGCTGCGTATAGAGCTGAGGCTACGTAGGGGTTTAAACCAAGAAAATCGCCGAATTCGCCATTCAGTCCGCGCCTGATAAGTGAACCGTAAGGCTTGTCGTACCTTGGAAAACTAAACACGGAAACCGTGAAACCCAGACTCTCAAGCTCCTCCCTTAAGAGCTTGACCTGCGTGGCTTTTCCGGCTCCGTCTGCTCCCTCGACGACGATTAATGGATTCCTCATAGCTATATTCCTCCTTTTTACTGGGTACAGAGCTGGTTTAGAGTATGCGCCCTATGCATAAATTATACAAGTTGTTGTCAGGATGTTGTTAGCCGGTTATATTATATGTCGTTGGGAGCTTAGTTAAGTGGTATAACTGCGGTCTCCAAAACCGCTGTCGGGGGTTCGATTCCCTCAGCTCCCGCATAAGGCGCGTAAAGTTATTGGGGTTATCGCAGAACCGGCTATAATTTAATGTATAGATCCGAACCTTGTTTTTTATAGGAGGTGGTTGTGTGGGAACCGGGTTCTGGGCCGCCGTTTTATCCGCAAGTGCCGTTGCCGGGATCTTGGCTGAGCTTATTATAAGCGCGGCTATGCTTGCGTTGTTCCGCCTAGCGTGTGTCTAGAAAAGCGTCCGCCAAAGCGCAAGCCGAGGCGGGTCCAGCTTTCTATATCGACTAAACAACAGTTTTGGAGCGGGATACCGGAATCGAACCGGCGCCATTACCTTGGCAAGGTAGCGTACTACCACTATACTAATCCCGCAATACAGGATTGATTTTAATTCAAAATACGTTTTTTGCCAACACGTGTCTGTACAAAAATACTCCCGTTAGGGAGTATTTTTGTATCGAGATCGGAGCAGGGCTATTGATCCGATGTTGACGTGGCTGGGATCATAACGTTGTTCTGCGAGCTGGAGCTCGCGCCGCTCCCTCCTTGCATCGCATTCAACTGTCCCTGCAGTTGTTGTAACAGCTGGAGCAGCTGGTTAATCCTGGATTGGACTATGTTGATTGACTGCCTTGAGACGAGAGAGAAATCGACGATAACGCGGGCGTTAATCACGCCGGTGGAAGGATCCAATGTTCCGGTTACGGTAACCTTATCGCCTACCTGCATATCGGCCGCGGAAATAGACTGCTGATCCTGTCCCGCGAAACTGGCCTGCGAAGTGTTGACGTTAAAGGTTAACCCCCACACGTTTATGGTTGCCGAGCTTGTGGATATAACCGTCAAATTCGCGCCGGTTATCCTGACTTGTCCGTTTGGGTCTATGCTCAGGCTAGCGGGCATCTGCTCCGCTTTTACTCCGGACTGCACCGCGTTTCCGAACGCGTTAGCGAAAGCATTCTCCATCTCATGCGCCTGACCCGTCCATGCGTTGGAGTAGGAGTATAAATTATTGTTATTTTCGCCCTCAGAGCTGTTTGTTGTCGAAGCGTTCTCGCTGGACGTTGCCTGCCCCGCGAACGAGTATCCTTGCTGGCTGTTGTTCTGGCCGTTATCATCCGCAAGAGCCGCGCTTGATAAGCCGACTACTACTGCGACCGTTGTCGCCAAGGCCGCTGAAACCGCCAATGTTTTATATTTAATCATTGTTTTTATTTTATGACCTTTTGTTTGACGTTTTTATTTTACCCTACTTATTAAAACACCAGAAGTGGACCTGGGGTTACTTGTCCTGTAAAAATAATTCTCCCCAGAGCACGAGCTCGGGGAGAATTATTTTTACAAAACTCTTTCTTTTATTGAGTTACCGACGCAGTTGAGCTGGCTCCGGCTGAGACAGAACTGCTTGACGAAGTGGAGCTGTTTGAAGGGCTGGACGTGCTAGTAGACGTGGAGGAACTGCTAGGGGTGGAGCTTGAGGTAGAGCTGGTATTCGAAGTCGACGTCGAGCCGGATTGCGGCGAACTTGTCGAACTGGCGGAAGCTACCGAAGCAGCCGTACTTGTTATCTCGACTTGCATTTGCGAAAGCTGGGCTGAGAGCTGCTGCAATAGCTGAAGCAACTGGTTGTACTTGCCTTGCAAAGGCGACGGCTGGGGAACGGGCGGGGTAACGAACGTATAATCGAATATCTCGTTCGCGGATATGGTCTCCGTTGAGGGATTGAGCATTCCGCTCACGGAAATGGTGTCGCCAACCTTTATATCCGAGAAGTTCATTGGCTGCTCGTTTTCTCCCTGAAGATCGGCATTCGCCGGGGTAACGGTAAAATTCAATCCCCAGACGCTTACGGTTAGCGAACTCGTGGAAGCGGCGGCGACATCGCCCCCGGTGAGTCTAACGTGTCCGTTCGGAGCGATGCTTAAAGTGGACGGAAGACGATCAACCGGGATGCCGCGGACAGCAACTTTGTCATAAGCATTCGCGAAAGCATTGTTAAAACCGTTGGCTAAATTCGAATTCGTTATGTGGATATTGAACGTGTCGGCCAAGGCTGCGGCGGAGATTCCTAAAGTGGAAACCGCTAACACCAAGGCAATAACACCTCCTTTTAAAAATAACTTTTTCTGCATTTGAAAAATCATTCATGTTTTTTAACGACCTTTGCGACCTCTTGGCCGCCATAGCTTTTATTGGCCTCGTAGCCCACGCGGACATTAGAGGCTGAAGGCGATTTGTGGATTCGCCGCAGTCCGCCGGATATAAGCTTAGGCGACCTCTGCGGTCCTCCGCATTATACCCATCGTCCGGTTATTCTTCTTCATCTTTTTCGATAAATTCCCATTTTGTGGGAGCTTCTAAAGGCTTGACAGCTTTTTGCATTCGGAAAAACTTCATTTGTGCCAAGCAATCTCCTGACAAGCAATGAATATCGCGGGGTCTTCACAGAAAGCGCGTATTCCGCTAGAATTGTCGGAAATGTTTACCTCTGGAGGAGCATTGAGGAGGAACTGGATTTGGATAGTCGCGATAATGGCGGCGGCTCTTCTTTTAGCCTTTCTTATAAGCCTTTTCGAGACATCCCACCGCCCTTATGTCCCATCGGAGTTTTTGAAGGCCAGGGCGGACGGCAGCGATGCGGCGCAAAAAATAGTCGACGCCTCCGATGCTTCCGTGCAAAATTTGACGCAAATACAAAAAGACGAGACCAACGGAGAATACATCGCGGCGCTTAATATCGTGCTGAACGAGATCAACGCGAACAACGCGACAAGATCGGACGCGACAACTTTATCTGAACAATTGAATATTATGACTTCGAATTTAGAGAACGTCAGGCCGGAAGTTGCGGCAGGCATTGGGCTGCAGGCGATAACGGATGAATCGCAGATAGTTGGCGGACTCGTCAGTTATAACAATTATACTTACCGGCTTTTAAATCTTCTTCGCGCCAGGTTGGAGGACGGGACATCGACTCCGTCCGTCGCGGAAATCAACGGCGTCATATCTAAGATGAATAAGCAAGCCGCATCGATTAATGATTTGAATTCGAAGTACGAAATTTTAATGCGGCAGTTCGACTTACTCACTAATTAAACGCTTGAATTCTTCTATTATCGGAGTTTTATCCGGGTCTATTTTTTTCTCCTCGGCGATATAAGTAGAGTTCCACATAGAGAGCAATACGTTTTGAAAAACGTCTTTTAAGGTTCCGCTTTTACCTAAGTATATTTCCTCTACCGGCCAGCTTCTGTCTTTGAGAAGGCGTTTTAATACGGCCATTCTCGCCTGAGTGCGGGAGTAATCTTCTCCGCTTCGGAGGATTAGGAAATAAAACTCCGGTTGCTTGGCAGCTTTTGCCGCAAAGGCGTTCATTTCGTTGTGGTTCAATTCGGGAAAAACATCCGCGAATGCCGGAGACTTTGCGGTTTCGTTCATATTTATCTTCCAGTTATAGGCAAGCGGATAGTTTCTTCCTGATGAGTAAATGATTAATGATTTTTTCCCGATTGCTTTGGCTATTTTTTCTCCCGCCGATTCCTCTTTCTCTGGCGACAGTTGTTTTTCAAGCTTTGCCGCCAGGGAGATGTCTTTGTTTCTCCCAATCGCTTTAAGAAGCGCCATAAAATTAAATCCAATCGCGGCGCGAGGCTCCGTTTTCCCTCCCGGGGTTTCGATATACGGAACGCCGTGCTTTTTGGCTAACGCCAAAAGTTTCCCGCCGGTGCTTACGGCTATAAGAGGAATTTTTAGTTTTCTTGCGGCATGAAACGCGCTTAAAGTTTCCTCGGTGTTCCCGGAGTATGAGTTGGCGATTATAAGGGAATTTTTAAGCTTATCTTTCGGTAAATTAGGAAGTCCGTAATCGGAATGTATAATCAAAGGAGCTTCCGGGCGCCACATCGTTATAAGGTCCGCGGCAAGGTGCGATCCGCCCATTCCTGCTACCACGAATTCTTTCCGCGGCTTGAAACTCCCCGCGTTGTTAATTTGCGGACGGTAAGCGAACTGTTGCGGAAAACTTAAAATGGCATCTTTCATCCTTTTATTATACATCGTATCGGGCGCCGTCGCGTAAAAGATTTTGTCTCCTGTCGGGGTGCCCAGAATCGAACTGGGACTACATGCTCCCAAAGCATGCGTACTGCCACTATACGACACCCCGTATAAAAAATTCAAAAGTCAAAAATAATAACGACTTTTTTGGTTTTTTACATCTTGATTTTTGCCTTGTGCCCCCGCGGGGAATCGAACCTCGATTAGCACGTTAGGAGTGTGCTGTTCTATCCATTGAACTACGAGGGCTGACATAAATCAATATACTAAGAAAGCGGCTTAAATTGCAATTTAACGGCTCGCATAGTAAGATTTTTGCTAGACAAATTCCAAGAAGCCGCGGTAGCTCAGTGGTAGAGCGCATCCCTGAAGAGGATGGCGTCGGGGGTTCGATTCCCTCCCGCGGCACAAGTCAAAAACAGCCGGATTTATCCGGCTGTTTTTGTTCCTTTCAAAGATACGCGCCTTGTTTTAACTTGTCAGCTCCAACGCGGTTGACATAAATTCATAATTTAGTAAAAAGAATTTAATTTGAACCTATGATCGAAGGTGGGGGGCGCGATGGAAAAAGCCGCTGAAGCTGTCGGCGCTATTGCGATCAGGAAAGAATCTCCGGCCATTGCGGTTGGACAATTTCTTTTCGAAAAGGGATTCGCTCCGGCGCGTGTTTATGGCACGGCAGTTCGCAGGCCGGAGCCGGCTAACGCCTTGGGAATATTGTGGGGCAGTAAGCCTTGTCTCAAACGGATACTCGGGCTTATCCCTATAAGAGTTCCAAGGCCGTTCATTGGAGTTATCTGGTTCGACAACCCATTCGCGGGCGCCGGTCCCGGCTGTTGGGCGATTAACTCCTACGGTCCCGATCATTACAACAACCTTCTGCGGTTCGCGCGGGAATTAGCGCTAGAGTATGGCGTTGAAGTGCGAGTCAAGTCCGTGAGCAAGGAGGAACGCATAGAGCAGTTCTTCGCATAAATTGTTCCTTATATAAAACAGGGCCGCTTTAGCGGCCTTTACTTATGCCCCGGAAGCGGCCTTGACAGTTTAATAATTATGTTGTATAAGTTATTTCAGCTTGAACCTACAGGGAGGTAGACGACCCTTGGCCGTGGTGAAAGTTGCAGGCTTGGAATGGATGACGGAAGACGGCCTGATTTACTATCGGGCTGTTCTCGAGAACGGATCTCGCGGCCGGATCTACGGCACTGGGCTGGCTTCCAGCAACCCGCGTTCCTTCCAGGCCTTCAAGAAGAAGCTGGAAGAGAAAGTTCTCGGGACGCCATACGCTGCCCTGACCCACTGGGCTCCGCGCAATTAGCGCGAGAGCCCCTTTATTTTATGCAGGCTACAGGATAAAAATTGACAGGCCGGGTTTATTGAATTTAAATATTTTTAATCTCTGAACCATCGGAGGCGATTGCCACGAGAATCGAAGCAAAGGTTACCGATTTCAGGCTGAGCGAAGTCGGAGGGCAGGTATTCTGTACGCTCGTCCTCGAAAACGGAGAAATGGAGCGCAGTAATTATACCTATAACACTGGCGCTTCCGCTAACGACCCTGTTCGCCGCGCGCTACTGGAACAGTCGATAGGCAGGCGCTATCTCGGCATGCCTTATAGAGTTTCCGGCTTTAAAATAAAATAGATGAGTTGAGCTGTTCTTTTACCCCCGCGCCCGGAGACTTTGTCCGACGCGGGGTTTTCTTGAATTTTGAGCGGTTGGCGGATAATATGAACCATGCGGTTAATACGCATTCGCCCCCGTAGTTCAATGGATAGAACGAGGGACTTCTAATCCCCAAATAGGGGTTCGATTCCTCTCGGGGGCACACCTTTTGATGTGGTAAATTCAAGAGGCATGTGGTGCCTATGGTGTAATGGTCAGCACCGGGGCCTGTGGAGCCCCTAGTACCGGTTCGAATCCGGTTAGGCACCCCTTACTGAATCTTTAGCGTAAAAAGTCCGTAAAACCCTTATGTCATCTGGGTTTTTCAGAGGTTGTAACCTCTTATTTATCCTCCTTACCTCCGGAGCCGCCTTTTGTATCAAAACTAGCGGTTTAGCCAAGGAAACGCTCAGCTTTCCTTGCTTAAGCGAGAGGTTGGAACCTAATAAGGCCAATAGCTCACGTTTCTCCCCGGACGTCCCGTTCTCGAACTTTCTCCTCGCGTTTACCGCGAAGCTGAAGTATTTGTCGGCCGTCTCGAGCCAGTCGTCCGCCCTCTTCACGGCATCCTCCATAAGCCCCCGTAGACGGTTCTTTTCCTTCACAAGGGCCGATCTGCGCCCCGAAAGCTCCTCTTCCGTGATCTCGCCTCTAGCCCTCATATCTATCAGATTGTCGATCATCTTTGCGCATTTGTCGCACTCCGCCCGCTGGTTCTCCGTAATCTTCTTCCGGCTCGCCGACTCCGCCTCGTTCGACTCCCGGAGGACCTCCATCGCCCATTCGTGGAACTCCCTGGGTATCTCGATGCCTGCGAGAATCTCCGTCACCTGCCTCTCCAACTCCTTCTCTTCTATCCTACCTTCGGGGCAGGTCGGATCTTTCCGGTGGGTACAGTGGTAGTAGACGTATTCGTGGCGCTTCCCGTTCTTCTGGACTCTGACTATCTCTTCCCCCGTGATCATCGCCCCGCACGTTCCGCATCGTATCGGCCCACGCAAGGCGAGGTCGTGGCTCTTAGGTCTCGGTTTGCTCCGATCCCTCATTATTTCCTGAACTCTCTCGAACTCGCTTCTTGTGACCATCGGTTCGTGCTTTCCGTCGTGCCAGACGCCGCTCCCCAGTGGATATTCGAACTCTCCCCGGTAGAACGGGTTGGCGAACGTCACGTACATGTTGCTCAAAGGAAACTTTTTCCCCGTCCTTCCCGTCAGACCCCATTTCTCAATGGCCGTCTCCCACACCTGCGGCACGGTGTGCGCCCCCGTGAGCATCATGGCCCAGCACCTGCGGACGATGTCGAATTTACCCTCGTCCTTCAGTATCTCCTCCTCTCCCGCCTTCTTTATCGGGTTGTGCCTGTATCCGACGGGAGCGGGGCCCGGAATCCATCCCCGTTCCGCCTTTGCCCGCATTCCCCGCTTGGTGTCCACGCTCAAATCCCTGACGAACTGGTTGGCCATCCCGAACTCCACGTTCATCATGAGGACGTTGTCCGTGGGATAATAGCTCCGGCCGTATGTTTGGATGTGCTTCACGATGTCCTGCTGGAGAAGCCAGCTTATCTGTCCGCCGTCTATCGGATTTCTAGCCAACCGGTTCAGTTTCCAGGAGATGATGCCCGACGCTTCGCCTTTGGCGATCCGTGCGATCATATTATTGAACACGGGTCGTCCCGGCTCCTTCGCCGATTGGGATTCCGAAAGCACATCTATGATTTCAAGATTATTCTCCGCGGCTAGCTTTTTGAGCTCGTCGATCTGGGATTCGATGGAGGCCATCTGCCGATCCTCGCTTTCCGACGATTTTCTGGCGTATATGAAGTATTTGATTTTATCCACTCGCTGTTCCATTGGTTTTAACGATTGCCGGCGGTTATTCTCCTTCTTGGAGAGAGTGCCGCAGGGGCGGGGGGTGTCCAGAGTTGGCAACCTGAAGCCCTGATTACGCTCTTGGATGCTGCATAAACCACCGTTGAAACCGGTTTCCTTTTGACGAAGTCGTTCATTATTCCGTCTCTTTTTTCTCAAAAAACCATCGGCAAACCTCGTCAAGTAATTTGACGATGGTTACGCCTTTCCCGGCGGCCTCCATTTTGAGACGCCGATGCCACCCCAGGTCAACCCGTATTTGTTTCGTCAATCTTCTTTGTTTTTGTGGATTTGTCGACATAATTCCTTCTTACGTCTTTACCCTTAACGTCCTCCCTCCCTCGCTCCCTCAACCCGAATATCTCTTTGTTTATTGTTGTCTTTGGTATCCTGACGAGCAAAATCTCGTTTGCTCTCAAAGTCAGTTCCAACATTCGGTATATCGGTCGCTTCGATCGGTCGCCCGCAATCTCCGCCGGTTTATTTTGCGTCGTCCGGCAAGCGCTGCGGGTGCGCCCCTCCGCGACGTCGTGAGATGATCTCACGGATTTGAAGCTGAGATTCCGCTTCAAATCCCTGGTATCATCGAGTGTTCTTCAGCCTCCCGGACTCATTTGATTGAGTGACTTGTCTTCTTTGCCGGACTCGCCGATCAAACGAACGACGCGAGCGAGCCGACCGCCCTCCTTGTCCGCTTCCTCCTCGGAGATTTCCTCCCCGAAGAGTCTTGCCCATATCTCCTGAAATCTCTTTATTTGTTCGTTTGTGAGCATGGTATTCGTCAGGAACCATTCCTCGTCTGCCACGGGAGCAACAGGCGGGGAATAGTTTCCGTGACCATACTATTTTTCATCTCCGACCAGTCGGATAACAAATCAAAAAAACCGCCTATTTATGCGGTTTTTTTTATCCGACTAACTTCCAAGTCGGATGATATTCGGATACTACCTTGTTTTGTCTATGTATAAAGGCTTGTGTTGCGGCGGCACAATATTTTTAATAAGATCCGCCTTTACGGGAACTTCATTTTTTAAGACCAAAATCTTTCCGTCCTCAGATCTTTGAACTAGCGTGGGTTTCCCTAATCTATTTGTCTTCATAAACCTTGCGACTTCTCTCTTCTTAAATATCCCATTATTGATACCATCGGCTACTTTAGTATCGTAGGACACGGTTTTATTGGGTGCATCTACACAATAAGCAATATCGTACAGCTTCTTCATGGCCGTGGGTCTCCCACTGCGATTTCTTACGGAAAA
>JAKCBB010000028.1 GCA_021839365.1 bacterium
CTTCTCGCTACTTTTGCCTGCAAACGAAGCTCGGAAACTATTTTATTTTTAAGCTCTTCCGCTTTTCCGTCTATTTCCTTTTCGTCATTTCCGGAAAACTCGACCTGGAGGATAAGTTTCGGCAATCCGCCCTTTAGGAGCATAAAGAACTCCGGAAGGAAGCTGAAAGCTATGGACAAAAGGTTTTTTGCTCCCATAAGCTTGGCGAAGGACGGGAAGAATTTTATCGCCAGTTTCAGGGTGTTGTCATCGTACGCCTCAAAACTCTCCGGATTCATCGGCAGGACGTCGTTTATGACCTTGGCCAGAGGATCCAGGTTTTTTAGGAAAATTACCACCAGCCGGGAGTATTTTTCCGCCGGGACAAGATCAAGGGTGGCGTCGCTTAACAAGCCGAGAGTGCCTTGTGCCCCGACAAACAACTTAACCGGATTAAAAATATCCTTCTCTTTATCCCAAACATTCCAGAGATAATAACCGGCGGAATTTTTATGGACCTTCGGCTTGGCTTGCTCCAGCAACTCGTAATTTTCGGATACAAGCTTATACAGCTTGCCGTAAAGCTCTCCCTCGAATCCCCCGGCCGAGATTTTCGCGTCCAGCTCCTTTCGGTTCAGCGGTTTAAGGGTGTGCGATTTACCATCGCTTAAAACGGCATCGACTTGTTCTACGAAGTTTTCCGTTTTGCCGTACCTTAAAGATTTCTCGCCTCCGGAGTTGTTGTTGACTATTCCGCCGACGGCGCATATTTCTCTTGAAGCCGGATAAGAGGGAAAAATAAGATTTTTCTTTAATGTTTCTTTTTCCAAGTCCCGATAAAAAACTCCCGGCTGAACCTGTACCGACTTGTCTTTGACTTCGCCGATTTTCGTGAAATATCTGCCGAAGGAAACGATAATCGAGGAGTTAAGCGGCCCGCCGCTCATATCGGTTCCGGCGGAACGGCCGGTCAGGGACAACTCCGCGTCGTCCTTTTTATGCTCATTAACGAATTTTACGAGATTTTCCAAATCCTCCGCGTCTTTAGGAAAGACCACCGCCCGCGGCTTAACTTCGAACAGGCTGGCGTCGTGGCTGTATTCGCTTAACGCGTCGGCCGAGTCTTCTACGTCGCCTTTGATTACCTTTTTTAATTCCTCTTTAAGATTATCTATCATGTTTATTTTATCGTTGCCACTAAAATAATGCTTCCGAGACTGAAGCTTGTAAAGAGGAAAGGTTTTACGCAACCGTATTTATCGGCCGGCGTGCGACTCATTATCACGCCAATCCCGGGAAATAATCGGTTTTTATCTTTTTGGGATCAAGTTCCATTTCGATAAGGATTTTTTTAAAACTGTCCACAAGCGACCGCGGACCGGAGATATAAAAAGTTCTTTCAAGATAATCCGGAGCCTCTTTTCTTATCGTATCCGCGTTCAAAAACCCCGTCTTTCCGTTCCAGTTATCGGACTTGCCGAGACCATTAACGGCATATACGGGTTTCAGCCCGATGCGTCTTTCCGCTTCATCGAAAATATTTCTGTACGCCAAGTCCTCCGGGGTTCTCGCGGAGTAGAACAAAACCATATCCCTTTTTTCGTTCCGGCCAACCAGATGCGTTATTATGGACCTGAACGGCGTTATTCCTATTCCGCCGGCGATAAACGCCAGTTTCTCGTTTTTATTTCCGGGCAGGACAAAATCCCCCGCCGGCTGGGCGGCAAGAATTATATCCCCGGGAACAGCGGAAAACAAAGCCTGTTTGAAACTGCTGGCATTGGGATAGAATTTAACGCCTAATTTTATTTCTTTTTCGTCCGGCGGGGAAGCGATGGTAAAAAAACGTCTGTTTCCTCGGCTATCCGGCTTACGATGATTCAGGGTCCATTCCATATACTGTCCGGGAGAGAATCTTACAACCCTGTCCGACTCGAAACAAAACTCGTAAACGTCATTCGACAGGCGGGTTTTTTTCTTAAGCCTCATTATATGCCTGCCCTTCGGGCTTATGGCAAACGAAAACAGGTTGCCGATAAGAAGCGCGAGTTCCGGAGTGGAGTAAATCGAACCGAAGTGCATGATCGGCGGAAAAAATAAGCCTATAAGCGCCGCGTAAATAATCCGCATATTGCGAGTCGGCGGAACAGTCAAGGGTTCGGTAAGCATAATCGTTGACATAAATACCATCGGCGTAACGGTTACCGCCTGCCAAACCGCCGTAAGGAGAGAAACTCCCTTCGTTATATCGAATATCGCGGAGAAAAGTATCGCTACCGCCCCGAAAATCCAAACCATCTCAAACCTGGCAGTTTTTCTAACCACAATAAAGCCGGCAACGGCGGCAAAAGGAAGCATATAGAGCGTTCCAACCCACCAGCTTGCGGTCTGGTTTATGGTAAGGGCCGTGAGAGCTACCGCGAACGCCGCGGGGTTAAAAATATGCTTCTTGTTAAACGAAAGGATAAACTTTGAGGCCATCGCCCAGACCGCCGCCCATCCTAAGAATCCCAATCCGGACGCGGAAAAGAAGCGGTCCGGAGAAACCGGAGTTATGATAAGCGCCAGTATAAAGGAAGTTATGTATGCCGATTCAACGTTTGTCGGAACTTCAAACACTATGGAGAATATCTTGTTAACCAGAAGAGCGGCGCCAAGGATGATCCCGGTGGAAAAAATCAGGGAAACAGCGGTAAAAGGAAGAAGGCCGAATAGACTCAAGACGCAAGCCGAAGCTAGCAAAAACAAAAGCGCGTACAGGGTGATTCTGTACATGGTTATCTTATTCAGAAAGCCGTCTATAAAATCAAGCATGTGCGTATCTAGAAAATCCGCTGGTCATCGTGGATATTCCCTTTTTGTCTATCGAATACCCCTCGAAACCGTCCAGTTTTTCTACGAACTCTATCCCCCTCCTCCCCATGGCAAATGCCGCTGTAGCGAACCTATCCGCCTCATAAATATTCGGACCGATAACCGTCAGGCTTATTACTTCTTCCAGTTCGTCTTTGAAATCTTTCGGGTTATAAATATGCCTGCCGCGGATATACAGCCCCGAGGTGGCTACGCCTTCCCTGTCCGCGTATATCACTTTTACGATTTCGTCCTGCTTCAAGGGATTTTTTATTCCGATACTCCATTTTTCCCCGCGGCTATTTCTACCGTTAACCTGAACGTCTCCTCCGGCATCCACGTAAAAATTCTTAAATCCTTTCTCTTCGAGGATCTTCGCGGCGCCATAAATAGCCCATCCCTTGACTATGCCCGACGGATCTATTTTTCCGTCAGGCGCAGTTATGTCAAAATACCCGTCCGTCTCCACTGCGGTCTTATCGGAAAGCTCAAGTATCTCTTTCATGTCGCCGCTATATGATTCTTCTCTTATCTCTCCCCTGTTAATTCTCGATATCTCGCTTTCTTCTTTATATGTGCTGAACTTGCCATCGATATAACTGAAATAATGCAAAACTTCTTCGAGATCGCTTCTTCTCGCGGAATCATCAACAATTTCTACCGTAACAGGCATGCCCATGATAATCCGAGTCTCTTTCATCTTATTAATTTTTCGCCTGCGATAACGCGCTTTGAAGCGATTCCTGGAACGCGCCGCTCGTCTGCGTGGCCCCCGAAATTATATCGACATTCGCGCTTTGTGCTTGTATGGCTTCCTGCTTAAGCATCGGCAAGGCAACCTGGCTCACATACATAGAATGTCCGGTATCGCTGGGGTATTGCAGAATACGGATATTCGAAAGCCTGCCGTTGGAAATCACGGCCGCTACTTGCACTGTTCCGAAAAAAGCGTCGGCCGGCGCGCCGGTATATGTCCCATCAACGTACGCACCTTGATTCCTCTTATATCGAGAGGAACTTTTACCGGAGGGCGCGGGAGAAGATTGGGCCGGCACCTGGTTGGCCGGGGGTATCGGAACAGGCGGAGCAACCGCTATCTTGTTTCCGGCCGCATCGCTGTTCTGTTTTATAAGAACAATATAAAACGCGAATATTAAAATCGTGGCTATGGAAAAAACCAGCTTTCTCATAAGTTTTGGATAATTTTAACTTTCCCAGATGATTATATTATGAAAATTTAACTATATGCCGTCGAGAAGCATATAAACAAAATCCACCTCGGCTTTCGCCTCATTGGTGGATAAGGAAGGGCAATGAACATTGTCTCTACCGCCTCGCGAACGTCAGCTTGTTTTCCGGCCGCCACGAGCCATGGTTCTGGTAAACCGACAGCCATCTGCCGCTTTCGCCATGCAAAAGGACCAGATACACCGGCGTTCCGCTCGTATCACAGGTAACAAGCGTGATCCGTTCCCCGCGCGGCTGGTTTCGGTATTCCGCAGCCAGCCGGAATGAGGCTTCGAGAGGAACCGGAACGAGGCCTGCGCGAACCGCCGCCGCGATGACTTCGTCTTCCTTGGCTATCCTATTGAATCCGAAGAAGCTGACCGGCAAATTGATCAGATGCACGTCTGTCGCCACGGAGGAAACGCTTAGAACGAAAAGCATTTCTTCGGCGGAGGAATTCAGGTTGCAGCGGCTGTCCGCTATGGCTGCGGATAGTTCTTTCCTGTCCGATGTGCCGGTACGAACGGTTCTTGTCGTCCAGCTTTGAAACTCCTTCAGGGCGGCGCGCAAGACAGATCCGAGAGCCTCGCGGTGGGCCTGCCACGCTTCCACCGTTTCCGGGTCGATTCTCAACCTGTCGATTTCGGACGTGACGGCAATTCCGAAATCCCGTCTTTCTTTCGCAGTCAGATCGGAAGTCATCACTCGTCTGTCCCCTCTTTCTTTACGGGACGATACGAAAAAAGAACACAAAAATGGATATACCAAAAATCATTGGCGGCGTCAATATTTTGGAATACAAATCTCGCTTTGTTTACGCACGGACGTCGCCATAGTAATATTTCATAAACTGTTCCCGCAAAGGGTGGTAAAACGATGCGCTCGAAGACGAAGGCTCTTGCTGATATTCTGCTTACGGCCTCCGGATTGATCATCGCATCCCCCATCGTGATACTTGTACCTTTTATACTTATCATGGTTATGGGTATTGTCGCACTCGCTTACTTGCGCGTCTTCCGCGATTGGTCAAAGAAACTCCCTGGTTCATTTGCAATCATTTTCAACCGCTACGCCCGTTCTTAAAACGGGCGTTTCCTTTTATAATGAAAAAGTGAGAAAAATCATCGGCAAAGAACAATCCATTATAGACCTCGATCTGCACCGGCTGTTCGATCTGGGTGTTTTTCTTAAAGGCGTCGAGGGCGTGCTGGAAATAATAGGAAGCATCGGGTTGTTCCTTTTTAGAAACAGGCTGGTAGAAAAGACTATAAGATATATTACCCAGGGGGAACTTACCGAACATCCGCAAGACCATCTGACAAAAGCGGTAATTTACGTTTTCCAACACGTTACGGCGGGATCGGTGCATTTCGTCGCGGCGGTGCTTTTGATAAGCGGCGTGGTCAATCTGGTTTTGGTGTTCGGAATAATGAAAAAAGACGTCTGGGCATACAGGGGCGCCATGATGGTGTTGTCTCTGCTTATTCTTTACCAGACCTACCGCGTGTTTTATCACGGCAGCAGCTTTCTCATCGCATCCATAGTTTACGACGCCATAATCGTTCTTTTAGTAGCGCGCGAATACGCAAAACTTACAAAAACTACTTCTGCTTAGAGCTCCACTCATATAAAAAGACGCCGGCGGCAACCGAAGCGTTCAGCGACTCGCACGCCGGATTAATCGGTATCCTGAGAACCGTATCGCACCTCTCCATCGTCTTCTGCCTTACTCCCTTCTCTTCCCCGCCTATAACTATAACCGTCGGCTCGCCGAATTTTTCATCCTTGAGAGAGACTCCGCCGTCCATTGCCAAGGCATAAGTTTTAAAGCCGATCTTTTTTAACGAGTCCACGGTTTGATTGACATTCCTTATCGAAACGACGGGAATCGCAAAAACCATCCCCGCCGAGGCCTTAACAACCGTTCCGGTAACCGGAGCCTGGTTATGCGACGGAAGAAGAACCCCGGAAGCTCCGAAAGCCGCGGCTGAGCGTATTACGGCCCCGACATTATGCGGATCGGTCAGTTCATCCAGCAAAACAAGCAGGGTGTCCGTATTTATATCGGTAGATCTCAGAAAACTATCCAGATCAACGATTAAGGAGGATGTGTCAACCAGTGCGATGATGCCTTGATTAACTGAATTTTCTCCGGCAATCCTTTTTACCTCTTTCTGTCTTGCCGCCTCTATTTTTATTCCGTTCCTGGAAGCAATCTCCTCAAGGTCTTTATCCGCTCCGCCGGAAGAAAGCGCCCTTTTTATAGCCCCGGGGTTTTTAAGCAACGCTTCCCTAACCGGATTCCTGCCGTAGATGTAAATTTCCTTTCAGATCGG
>JAKCBB010000029.1 GCA_021839365.1 bacterium
CCGATCTAGTCTCTCTTATTGTCTAGCGCTATTTTGGGCATATGTTCATGTATATTAATAATCCAAACGGGTATTTGTCGTTTCGCGTGTCCACATCGTCGTTTTTGCACGATGGGATTTTATTTTTCATTTTAAAATCCTCCGGTTGGCTAATTTATCAACTATTGCCGTTAAGTATCGCTATATCCTGGGTAAATTGCTGAGCTTTGTCCACGACATTGGCTCCGTAAACGTCGAGACAGACGAACCTGTTCCAACTTGCTCCGCAATAATATTTCGCCGCGGCTATCCTTTCGCTGTCCTGAGTCATTCCGGCACCGGCATCGCGCAGATAAAGCGCCGTGGCGACAAAAGCATCGGCGTTATTCCACGGATTAGCGGGATTGTCTCCTGTTATCCGGGATATCTGCGACGCGTAAGCCATCCAGGTCATCGGAAGAAATTGAGCCGATCCCATCGCTCCCCCGTATATTCCGTCCTGGTTCGGACAGGAAACTTTAAGTATCCCGTTATCAAGCTCGCTCCCGAGATTAAGACTTTGGACAATCTGTAAAAATGTCGGTATTTGCCTCGGAGACATCGCGTTTTTATAACTGCACTGCCCGACGTTTTGTCCCAGAGCGGATTCTCTGTCTAAAACCGCGAGTATCAATGCCGGATCGACTCCGGTAGCCTGGCTGGCCAGCTTAGCGTACTGGTAGGCGGTGGCAAAGGTCAGTTGTCCTCCGCCGATAAGCTGAAAGATTTGCGCTCTTATTTGAGCCGCCGTTTTCTGGGTTTTTGTCAAAAGGGTTCTGTAGGCGGACTCCTGGCCCTTGGTCACCGTAAGAAGCGAAGTCTTTTGCTGTTTTACCGCTACTACCGCCTGTTTCTGGGAAATCTGATAGTCGGCGAGAGTTACCGCATCGGATCGTTGCACGGCCAGCTGCTGCTTCTGGGTAACCATCTCATTCATAAGTCCGGTAAGCGTATCGACCGTGGTTTTCAGGCTTCCTTGAAGAGCCATCAAATCGTTGACGTTATTAAAGAAATCCGAGAGTTTGGGGTTGGCCAAGAATATTTCTATAAATCCTTCGTTATTTGTCTCATATATAGTTTGCAAAGTTGTCGCGAGATAAGACTGATTAGTGCTTATATTGCTCTGTATGGTTCCTATTTTAGAGTTGGTAACCGTTATCTGCCCGTCTAGTTGCTGTATAGAAAGGTTAACGGCTTGTATTTGAAGATTTATTTTCGATATTTTGGCATTCAGTTCGTTTATGGCTCCTTCCAGGGTGGTTCCCTGCTTTTCATAAACGCTTATCTGGCCCTGGTAGGTTGAGATTTGTGACTCAAGCTGTTGCAGCTGGTTTTCCAGGTCCTGTTGCTGCTGGGCAGTAGAGCTTAAAGTCTGTGCGTGCAGGCCGTCTCCCCCTATCGGAGCCAAAACCGATCCAAAAAGAAAGGCCGCGACCATGAATATCGCCGGCGTTGCCGCATAACGGAATATAAAGCGGTAATGCCTCTTGTGTTTGCTTAGGTTTACTCTTTTTGGGCGGTGGGAAAAAACGTCCTCTCGGACAAAGTTTTTTACATCCAGTAAAATCTTTGGCTTAGAACTCATAATCTAACTATTAGCGTAACTCATTACCCTGCACAGAGGATAAGAAATCTCTTATATATTAAAACACAATGCGTGTAAATTGAAGTAAAAGATGAAGAATGCGCCGGCTTCATAAGCGTGGCGCATTCTTAAACAAAGCTGTTTGGAAATTGAAAATTATTCTCCGCCGTTCGCTTCCTTATTATTGTCGCGCTCGGCTTTTTTCTCCTCGGTCTCAACTATCACCGATTCGGGAGTAATAGGAGTAGCTTCTTCTTCCTCTTCTTTGGGTTCGGAGGCCGTTACAACGACCGTATCCGGATCAACGGCGTATTTATAACTGGACTTGGATGGCAGGTCTCTAACATAAATGCTGTCTCCGAGGTTGGTAAGCGAGGATAAATCGACTGTTATCTCCGAAGGAATATTCTGAGGAAAAGCCTCAACCTCTATCTCGTCCATAGCCTTAACCAATATTCCCCCGAGATCCTTAACCGCGGGAGACTCGTTTACGAGCTTTAACGGAACGGCAGCAGTAATTTCCTCGTCCATTTTTACTTCATGGAAATCGACGGAAAGGATGTCGTTTTTCACGTAATCCATATTGACATCATGGATTATCACAAGCCTGGGTTTTCCGTCAAAACTCAGATTCACGATCGTGTTTCCTCCGGCTTCTTTGTAGACGCCTTGAAATTCCTTAGCCGGGACGGCCAGGTGGATATTTGCCACATCGTGTCCATAGAGTTCGGCCGGAATAAAGCCGGAACGGCGCAGCGCTCTTGTTTTCTTGCCAAATACCTCTCTTTTTTCCGCTTTCAACTCCATATTACTTAAAAACCATTGCTTGCGGCCGTGTTTACGCCTGCTTAAGCAATAAGTTATTTTGCAGAGGGCAGTGTACCAATTTTATTGAATAATTTCAACCTTGCCTCAACTACCGCCTGTACCGCAGCAACCGCCTCTGGAAATATCTTGTATGGAGCTATCTCATCGGGGTTGTTCCGAAGCCCCGCTTCAATGCCCTTCCTCCAGGCCAGCCTTATTTCGGTATTGATATGTATGACGTTCATTCCGGCGTCTATCGCCGCGACAAAGTCTTCGTCGGATGTACCTGATCCGCCGTGCAGGACCATTGGGATGCCGGCGGCTTCTTTTATCTCGCGGATTCTCCCGATATCAAGCCTGGGGTTCGGCACATCTTTCAGCATCCCGTGAAGATTGCCGACGGCGGGCGCTAGAAAATCAACTCCGGTTTCTTTCACGAACCGCGCCGCTTCTTCTGCGGTTGTAAGCTGTGCCGTTTCTACCGCCGCTCCCTCGGGAATACCGGAGATTATCTCTGATGAGGAACCGATATAACCAAGCTCCCCCTCCACATAAACCGCGGGGTTAATAGACTTCGATAATTCCACGGCCTGTTTGGTCTGTTTTATATTTTCTTCAAGCGGCAGCCTTCCGCCGTCAAAGAGGATTTCGTCATACCCGGCCTCGGCCGCTATTTTTACTTTCTCAAGAGAATGGGTGTGATCGGCATTAAGAAAAATAGGGTAGTCGAATTCCTCACGCAGGCTTTTAATAAGCGCCGCGGCTTGGTACTCGCCGATAAATTCCCTTTCCCCTTCGGAGGTCCCTATCATTATAGGAACGCGCAACTCCGTTGCCGCCGCGACTATAGCCTTCAGAGCCGCCAGATCCGAAATGTTGAAGTGTCCTACGGCAACTTTATTCGCTTCCGCTTCTTTTAAGGTATCCAATAGTGTTTTCATGATCGTTTAAAATTTAACGACAGCTTTATCGAAGTTCTCGATGAGAATTTTTTCCATTTCCTTGTCTCCGCCTACATACTCCTCAAAAATCTTTGTCCACATCGCCTCTCTTTGATGATAATTGAACGACTCATTCTTTCCTTCCATGAAAGAAACAAGAGACATCGCGTTGTCTTCTAAATCAAAACTCACAATCTCATCGCGCCCGCCGTCGTAAATGCCGCCGACCCAGTCCAGGTTGTGCCATAAGCGAAGGTTGAAAATCTTTGTCGGCTCGGAATATTCGGTAATATCTTTCTCTCCTCTCGCCCAGTGCATCGATTCCGGATTGACTCTAGGAAGGAAAAGCCTCGGATCCTGCGGATTTATTTTCCAAAGGTAGCGCTGAACTACCAGCCATTCCCCCGGCTCGGACTTGTATATTTCCGGAACGTCGCCGCGCAACAGGGATTTAAGCTTCTCGGCAAAATCAGGCGAGTCCGCGTTTCTGCGGAAAAGCTTGGAGTAAAATTCTATCTCATGATAATAGTGCATGAAAAGAGAAAAGTCCCTCAAAAAACTCCCCGGAATGTTTTCCTGTATCGGATTAAGGAAGATAACGCCGAATTCCTTGAGATGGCTGACATTGTGGTGTTTTTTGGCAACGAATTTCAACGCTATCTCGTGCCATTCCGGACCAAGGACTTTCACCTCGATATTCCTCTCCTCGAAATCATCTTTGGTGAAAGCGCTATAAGCAACGTCGAAAGTTTCATGCATCCACTCCTCGCTTTCAATAAACCTCAAGACACTAAACACTTCAGCGACATCATGTTTAGACAAAACATCGTCGATGTTTCCCGTCTTAAGATATTCCAAAAGATGTTCCGGCTGGTGCTTTTTCAGTATCTCCTCCCCGCGGTTTTTCTTCAGGAAGAATCCGCGCTCGACTCTGGCCACCTTTTTTGAAAGGTTGACCGCTTTTTCAAATTCATTTTTTCCTTCAACGCTCGGCAAATATTTTAATAACTCCTTTTCATTAGTGAGTATCGCCGAACGCAGAATGCCGCGGACATGATTGGCGGACCGATCGCCAGTATCCAGTAGACTCAGCGTCTTATCCATCTCCGCGCAGTTATCTTTATAGATCTTATCCAGCGTTCCGGATTTTCCGGTTCTTATTTCCATCTCTCTGTCGAGATTGGAAAGCATTGCCGGATCGACGTTTAAAACTTTTGCTAATGGTTCGCAGTGTTCCATGGTCGTTATTTGATGTTTTCCACTTTTATTTTCAGACTCCTCCATCTCGGATTCGACTCGAACTCCTCCTTCGTTAAAATGCCGGGCGTAGCGCCAACCTGTTCCACGACAGAGGTGGCATTGGCCGAAGCCAGCTTTATCGCGTACTCCACGGCATCAGCGCCGGTTTCTCTGCCGCCGCTCCACCCCCTGGCTGCCAGACCGGCTAAAAATCCCGAACCGAATGCGTCTCCGGCGCCGGTGCGGTCCGCTATTTTTTTCTCCTTAAAAACTCCGGCCCTGTAAATGCGCCTGCCGTCCGATACCGTCACCCCTTTCTTTCCGGCCGTCACGGCTACTATGCCGGGGACAAGTTTATCCAATTTTTTAAAAACCTCCTTTTCTCTGCTCTTATCAAACGGCACTCCGGCAAGCGAAGCAGCCTCCCCGTCATTAAGGACAAGGAAGCTTACCCGCTTCAGGTGTTTTAAAAGTTCCAGACGGCCAGCGCCAGTAAGCTGTTTATACGACGGATTAAGGGCAATGCTTATGTTGTTGTCGGCCGCGTATTTAATAAGCCTGTCGAACTGGCGATAAGATTCTCCCGGAAGTGAAACGTACCAAAACCTGCCGTAAAGCCTGTGAAGCTCGATCTCTTTCAAGCTAAAATCGTTTATCGCGCCGTGGTGGGTAAGGATGCTTCTTTCTCCTTTCTGTAGGAAAAGAACAGAAAAGGAAGTTGACTTATCTTCAGAAATCTCGATTATCTCCTCCGACACTCTTTCTTTCCTAAGATTACTCCTCACCTCGTCGCCAAGCGAGTCGCGTCCTATTTTAGTAAAAAGCGCTGTTCTGAATCCCTGCCTCGCAAAAGTAACACTGGCGTTTGCCGCATTACCGCCGAGCGTGAATACCACGTCCTCTACTCCGTATTTTTCCCCGAACGGTATTTTCAGATCTTTTCCCGAAGGAACTTTCCTGTCGGCAATAAAACCGAAATCTGTTTTCCAGAAAGAGTCTATGGTCGTGCTTCCTATAGAGACGATGTCATACATATTGGCATTATATCTCCTGCACGCGCTTGGTGGCCAGTGGATAAATAAATTACTGAGATTTTTCGGAGTTATAGATTGCCTGGATTTGGGCGGCCGTAAGAGCTGTCTTATAAACCTTTAGGTCTGATAATTTGCCGTTAAAGTAATCGGCGCAGGCGGTCGTACAGGTAGCCCCTAAATATAAATTAGTTCCAGTGATATTGTGACTGGTTGGCATATCAGTTTTGATTAACAAACTGTCAAGATAAATTGATCTGGTCGTTCCGTTAAACGTAGCCACTCCAAGGTGCCAGGTATTAATAGTTAAAGAAGGAGCGGGGCATGCGGTTAAATCGTTAGCCCACCAATAATTAATCAGGCCGCCGTTCGAACAATTTCCAGTAGTAGCTAGACGGAAGGCATTTATTTCGTTAGTAGAACCGCTCATACCCCAAGCCAACAAACCAGATCCACCATACCCGCCGGGATTCGATGGCGAATTAAACCAAGTTAGAATCGTATACGCTGGATTTCCGGTTGGTAAATTAGTTGAAGCGTTATTAATATAATCATTACCATCGAAAGATAAACACCATCCGTTTGCTAAGCATCCCGACGTTGTCCATGTCGGTCCTGGATCTGTAGAAGTAGTGGATCCGAGCGTCCCGTTGTTCCCCCATCCGGAGTCGTCGTACGCCGTCGTCCCAGATCCTTCATTGAGGGGCCAGTATCCCACGAGTCCGTGTATGAAGGGGGTTAGGGAAAGGTTGGTACCTACGGCGTA
>JAKCBB010000030.1 GCA_021839365.1 bacterium
CCGCCTCTGTTAGAAAAATAACCGCGAGCGAACCCCACCCTCCCGTCAGGGCTATGCCTGAAACCGTATCATAGCGGAGAATAAAAGGCCCCGCCTGCGCGCGGAGGGCCGTGAACGGCCAAGATATTGCTACAAGAGTTAAAAGGACGCCGCCGGCCGCTCCAACTAATATTTTTTTATCCTGCCACATAATTTATGCACCGTTACCGGGATTCGAACCCGGGTTCCATGGCTGAGAACCATGTGTCCTAGGCCAGGCTAGACGATAACGGCAGAACGCGACAAATATAGCATAGATCGCCTGGCGAATAAAGGTCTCTAAATTATTCAAAAAAATTAAAAAGCGAAAAAAAGTAGAAACTGCAATCTAAAACCAAAAATTTACGCCGCTTTAACAAGTTTTGCGTTTTGCTTGTCGGTTTTTAATTTTAATTTTTATATCCAGTGCCCGTACTGCCTGACCAGCAATTTTCCGGCTTTTTCCGGCTCGGCCATTACCTCCAAGACGGCCCTTTCCATCCTCGCTGACTGCGACCCTTTTATAAGCACAAGGTCGCCTTCTTTCATTATCTCCTGCGCTCTTTTGCCTGCCGTTTCCGAATCGCCGAAACTGATAATGTTTTCTTTCGCCATTCCCCTGCTTAACGCCCCTTCGGCCATGAATCTTGCTTTTTCCCCGACTGTTATTAAGATGTCGGCCGTTTCGGATACAATGCCGCCTATCGCATCATGCGCTTCGATAGTATACTTGCCCAGCTCCGCCATATCCCCTAAAACCGCGATTTTTCTGCGTCCATCCGCAACCGGAATATCCTTCATAATCTCCAGCGCCAGTTTTGTCGAAGACGGCGAGGCATTGTAAGTATCGTCTATGATGTACGTGTTTTTTATTCCGGGCAGTATTCTGGTTCTTCCTCTTTCTCCGGCATAAAACGCCAGAGCCTCGGAAATCTTAGCTAAATTCATGCCCCTGGCCACTCCGACAGCGGCGGCGGCGGCGGCCGCATAGGCATGGGATCTCCCCAAAACTCCGTCTATCCTCACCGGCACGAATGACCCGCCATATTCCACCTTAAAAACTATTCCTGTCGGAACGCCGTTCTCGCTCTTGTTTTCAAACCCTATGACTCTTATCGCTGCCCCGGAACCAAAACCGAAAGTTATGACTTTTCCTTTTGCCTTATCGCCCATCTCAGCGACGCGGGGATCATCGGCATTCAGCACGGCAATCCCATTAACTCCCAAGCTTTTCACCAGTCTCGATTTTTCCGCGGCAACGCTTTCGGCGTTTTCATAAAACTCTATGTGAACAGGTACATCTCCCACCGCGGTAACTACGGCTATATCCGGCTTGACCACGCTCAGAAGATACCCCAAATCTCCGGGCCTGTCCGCGCCATATTCCAATACCAGCCCTTCCGGATATGGAAAGCGGACAGCAAGCCACAGTAAACCTCTCAACACGGCCTTTATCCAAAAAAACCACCCGTAAGCCGCCTTATAATCTCCTATTATCGCAAGCGGCAGGCCCAGCTCGTTATTAAGATTGCCCCCCGGCGTTCTTATCTTGAACTTCGATTTCAAAACGGATGAGATAGCCAGTTTAGCAGACGTCTTGCCCACGCTTCCGGTCACGCCGACCACGAACGGTTCGTATTTTCTTATAATCCCCCTGCTCAAATACTTCAAAAGAACGCGCAGTTTATTTAAAAGGAATTTTTTCATTATGGTTGTGTCGATGATGCGTTGTCCGGCGGCACGTTGTAATAATTAAGCATGAAGCTTGCCAGCTGCTGCCAGTACGGAACCACGATTCCCGAAAGCGGCGCCCCGGCTGGTTTGTAAAGGACGATAAGCGCCACGAACTTAGGGTTAAGCGCCGGAGCGAAACCTATATAACTGTCTATTACCTGATTGGTATATCCGCCCGTCTTTAAATTCGGTACCTGTGCCGTGCCGCTTTTTCCGGCAACTGTATATCCGGATATTTCCGCCAGTTTCCCATGCATAACATCGTGTTCCATCATTACCGCCGTCTCTTCCGCCGCAGTTACCGAAACAACCCTTCTCACCTCTTTGGGTTTTTCATCCGCATCAATATGCGGCTGCATCATAATGCCGTGGTTAGCTATGCCGGAGATTGCCTCGAGCATTCTTATCGGAGTCGCGGAAACGCCCTGGCCGAAACTGGCGGTAGCCCAGTCTATCGGCTGAGTTTGATTTCGCGTAAGCTGATGGAGGCTTCCCACGACCTCTCCAGGAAGATCTATTCCGGTTTTAACATCGAAACCGAACGCGTTCAAATACTTCATAAAAGCGGCGTCGCCGAGCTTATTTTCCACGAAAGCCGCGCCGATATTTAGGGAATCGGCTATCACTGTGGTCATATCGGTCCATCCATGAGCCTTGTGGTCCCAGTCCAATATGGTATGGCCGTTCAAAACAAGCTTGCCGCTGTCATAGTATTCCGTGCTCGATTGAACAGCGCCGGCATCGAGCGCTGCGGCCATAGTAATCGGCTTCATTATGGAACCGGGTTCAAAAATGCTTTGGACCGCGGGATTACCGAACGATTGGATCGGATACTGCCAATAAGAGTTGGGATCGAAATTCGGGATATTTGCCAGGGCTAGAATCGCTCCGGTCGAAGGATCTTCGACTACAAACGTTCCGCCCGAAGCCTTGTGCTGCTGCACGGCTTCTTCCAGCAAATACTCCGCCTGCGATTGTATATTGCGGTCTATTGTTAAGTGTATGTCCTGTCCGGTCGAAGCCACTCCCGTCGACGGACCGTTAAGAGCGCTGTTGTAATAATTCTCCACGCCGTATACGCCGTTACGAGGATTGTCTTTTGAGACATATCCCACAACCTGTGACGCAAGAGTGCCTAGCGGATAGTACCGGCCTATTATATTGTCATTGACGTACACTCCCATTATTTTGGCATTGTTTATCGCGTTTTCCTGATCCTGCGCGGCCCGGCTTATCAATATGGAATAAAGAGATTTTTTATTGCTTAAAATCTGCACCAAGTTCGATGGCAGGTTAGTCGCGCCCAAAACGTTATCAAGATCCGCCGCGGTCGAGGTCGGGCTTATTATGTCTTTCGGAACGGCGTAAATCTGCGGATAATACCGGTTGATGGCAGCTGCTATCTCGTTGCCGCCGTTGTCGGTAAGATAAATATCGCCTCTCGTCGAATAAGACGAAGAAGCCCAGCTCGTAAGCGAGTCGGCCTTGGCGCTATAATAATCTCCTTTGTTGAGCTGAATATTATAAAGATTGAAGCCCAGCAAAAAATATAATAAGCAAAATATTATACTTAAGAGCGTGATACGAAAGCCCATTGTGGATTAACAACTCTTACATAGCCTTCTTTGGCGGCCAATTTCTGCAGATTGCCCGGACCAGTCATGGTAAACAGCTGGTCTTTAAGCTGAGAATTTTGCACCTGTTCTGTCTGGATAGATTGGGTCAATCCCGCAATATCATCTTTCAAACTGACTGTTTTTGAATAAACAACTATGGTTACAACGGCGACTCCGACAAGTAAAATGCTTAACGATGTTATGAGTCCGAGGAGCCCGCTGTCTTTATTTGGTTGAATTACTGTCATTTTTTGTTATTGGCTTTTATTTTTCCGGCCTTTGACGTCATTTTTATCGCTCGCAGCTTCGCCGATCGGCTCCGCGGATTAATTCTTCTTTCTCCCGGAGAAGCGGCCGCCGGTTTTTTAAAAATCAATTCGGCCCTCCCAGTTTTCGACAAATCACGAAACGCGTTTTTTACCATCCTGTCTTCAAGCGAGTGGAATGATATTATGGCCACCCTTCCGTCCGCGGACATAATGGAGGGCAAGTCCGCGAGTACCCTTTCCAAATTTCCAAGTTCGTCGTTAACCGCTATCCGCAACGCCTGAAATATTCTCGTCGCCGGATTCACTCTTCCCCTCGAAGGGACTGAATGTTTTATAACCTCCAAAAGCTGGCCGACAAGCTTTATCTTTTTCCCTTTTCTCGCCTGAACGATTTCTCTTGCCGCTTTTTTCGCGAATTTCTCCTCGCCGTATTTTTTAAAAATGTTTTCAAGCTCGCTCTCCGTGGAGCCGTTCACTATATCCGCCGCGGTCGCGCCTATGGAATCGTTGTATCTCATATCCAGCGCTTCTTCCGGCTTCAAGAAACTGAATCCTCTTCCGCTCTCGAGGTGTTCCGAAGAAAATCCGAGATCCAGGAGCAGCATGTCAGCGGCCTCGATCCCAAGAAATTTCAGCGTGGCGAGCGTATCCGCATAATTTCCTTTTATCCAATGCTGCTCGGCCTGCGGGTATTTGTTTTCGATCATCTCTCTCGCGGAAGAAAGATTTTTTTCATCCAAGTCCATCGCTACAAATCTACCGCCGCCATTCATCCGTTCCAGTAAAACCGAAAGGTGCCCGCCGCCGCCGACAGTTCCGTCGACGAGCGTCTCTCCTCTCCTGGGATTAAGCGCCTCGACTGTTTCTTTCAATAACACCGGAACGTGCGCCATAAATTTATATTCCAATCTCTCCTAATTTTTCGGCTATTTCATCCCCCGCATTTTCTGTTTTTTCCTTGTACTTCTGCCAAGATGCCTCGTCCCATATCTCTACGCGGTTATAAACGCCGATAACTTTAACACTCTTGCTTATCCCCGCGTACTTCCGCAGATAATCCGGAATCAATATTCTTCCCTGCGAATCTACTTCAACGCCAGAAGCCCCCGCGAGCATCAGCCTGGAAAACGCCCTGGAGTTGGATTGCGCGAGAGGCAACGCGATTATCTTCTGCGCTAAAGCCTCCCAGTCCCCCTCCGTGAATACAAATAGGCAGTGATCGAGGCCGCGGGTTATTATCGCTCCTGAAGAGATTTGATTGCGAAATTTGGCCGGAACGGCTACCCTGCCCTTCGTATCTACCGAATGTTTAAATTCTCCGATAAACATTGATAAAGTTTAGTTATCCACAGAAAGGGGTCATTTTTGGGCGGTTATCCACACCTTTATCCACAATTCCCCACTTGTGTGTAAGTTTATCCTCCAATTTCCCACAAGTCAAAAATCCTATAAACAGGCTGGAAATCCCTCTATTTACAACAAAAAATCCGCCTGTAGGCGGACTTTATGAAGTTATCAACAGATTGCGCTAAAAATATTGTTCCCCACTGTGCCTTGGCGCGCAGATCATGAACCAGGATTCCGTACCGTCTCCCATACGGATAGCCCTTAGGAGCTGTGTTCCGAAATTATAGTTTCAGGCACTATGGCTTTTCTGCGTTATATATCGCCTGGATTTGAGATGTGCTTAAAGCGGTATTATAAACTCGTATATTATCAAGAAGTCCTGGCCAGTAATTACTACCAGTTCGGGCGTCCTGGCTTATTAAAAGCTTATCTGTCCCGTTATATGCAATCGTGGCAGAAGCAGAGTTTATAAGCACGCCGTTTAGGTAACTGCGTACAGTTGAACCATCAAAGGTAAGTGCAAGGTTATTCCAAACCGAGGAATTTGAATTTAAGTAAGACGCAGCAATGATAGCATCTCCAGCGATTTCCGTGGTTTCATTCCCAATAGTCATGTCAATAGGAACCGGGGAAGTTGAAGAAGCGTACGGCCCATGGGTGCCAATGTACCATGCCGGCTCTGAGCCACCATTCCACTGATCGGCCATAATTGCCCCACTCCACCAACCACTAGGTCCCATCTGAAACCAAAGGTCCACAGTCAATTCCAGAGGCTTTAAGGAGGTCGATTCCGGCACATTTATGTAACCGCTGCTACCGTTAAATAATATACAGCTTCCCCCTATACAGTAAGATACAGGTTCCCAGGTATAGCCGCCATAGAGAATTCCATTATTCCCATTTATACTTTCGTCATATACAGTGCTCCCACTTTCTTCATCAAAAGACCAGTATGCGGCCAATTTCGGATATCTATCTACAGGCAGGACGGTTAAATTTGTGCCAACTTCATATATGTCAGGATATTTTCCACCATCTGTAGAAACAACATCCCCGGGCCCTCCTAAATTATACTTAGAACTTTCCATTAATGCAGATAATTCGTATAAACCTGTAGAACTAGATGTATATGTATAATACACTTCCGAGCTTGCGGAGTTTACGGGATCCACGGGGAGGACGGAGAGGGGGTTTCCGGTCGATATCTCCGTGAAGTTCACGGGGATCCAGCCCGTGCCGTCTACGTTACGGTAGGTGGAGGTTGTGAAACAGCGGTAGC
>JAKCBB010000006.1 GCA_021839365.1 bacterium
GTTTTGGATCAGTATCTTGGCCGTTCACGGCCCTCCGCGCGCAGGCGGGGCCTTTTATTCTCCGCTATGATACGGTTTCAGGCATAGCCCTGACGGGAGGGTGGGGTTCGCTCGCGGTTATTTTTCTAACAGAGGCGGCCATCGTGGCTATAGGGCTTTTTTTGGCATTCGAACTTTACCGCCGCGCGAAATTCCTGTCTTATATGCTTGTAGCCGGAGAAGCTGCTTGTTCGGTATTTTTTGTGGCATTTGCCATAATGCTCGTGAGGCTAAATTGACGGCTAGGCGGCTAACGGCTATACTGGCGCAGTATGTTTGCGATTATAGAAACAGGCGGAAAGCAATATAAGGCGGAGCCCGGCGCCAAGCTTAGGGTTGAAAAGCTCGCCGGAAAGTCGGGGGACAAGATATCTTTCGACAAGGTGCTTCTTTTCGCCGACGGAGGCGAGGTCAGAATAGGAGCTCCGTATATCCCTAAAGCCAAGGCTGAAGGTGTCGTTTTGCGTCAGGCTAGGACAAGAAAGCAGGTAGTATTCCACTATCACTCCAAGACTAGAACCAGAGTAAAAAACACCCATCGCCAGCACTTCACCGAGGTGCAGATAGAGAAAATATCAGTTTAAAAATATCGAGGGTGAAACCCTCGATATTTTTAGGTCGCGTGAATTGAGAATCGGCCCCGCGGTGATATACTCTTATTACTAATCATGGACTATAAGGGCAAGAAGATCGTAGTTATGGGTCTTGGCAGGTACCGCGACGGAAGCGGGATAGCGGCTGCCTTATATTTTGCGAAATCCGGAGCGAAGGAAGTTTTAATCACGGATTTGAAAACAGAGGAGGATCTTAAATCCCAGGTATCGCGGTTAAAAAAATTCAAGAACGTGAAATTCGTTTTAGGAAAGCACCGCGAAGAGGATTTCAAGGATGCCGACGTTGTATTTCAAAATCCGAGCGTTCCGGACTCATCTCCTTATCTTAAGATGGCAAGAAAAAGGGGGATTCCGGTTATCAATGACTGGAGTATTTTTTTGGAAAGCGGCGAAAGATTTCTTATAGGCATAACGGGAACTAGAGGCAAGAGCACGACAGCCGCTCTTGTATATGAAATGGTGAAGCTGTCGGCTGGAAAAAGAAAAGTTTTTCTATGCGGCAATATCGGCGTTTCTCCGCTTAGGTATATGGATAAAATCGGCGATAGCGACATAGTCGTGGCCGAGTTGTCAAGCTGGCTGTTGCGGGGATTCCGGGAGGCCAAGAGAAGTCCTGATATAGGGGTTTTAACCAACCTGCTCGTAGACCACCAGGACAAGTACGGGAGCCTCAAGGAATATTACAAAGACAAGGATAATATATTCCTGTTTCAAAATAAAGACGATTTTCTCGTTGCTTCCAGAGATAATGCGGAGGCGAGAAAAAGAGCGTTGCGCGCTCCATCGAAGATCTTTTGGTTCTCTATAAAATATCCGTCATCCGGAAACGGAGGATATGTGAAAAACGGGAAGATATATTTTAGAAATGGAAACGAGAATGAGCTTATCGCTTCAGTAAGCGATGTTAAGCTTAAAGGAACCGCTAATTTGCAAAATGCCGTGGCGGCCGTAACGGCAGCGCGGATTTTCGGAGTCGCTCCCAGAGATATAAAAACCGCGCTTAAGTCATTCCGCGGTCTTCCAGGGAGGATGGAATTCGTCGGTTCTTATAAAGGAATAAGTTTTTATAACGACACGACTTCCACTACTCCGGACGCCGGCCTCGCCGCTTTAAGGGCGCTTTCGGATAAGAAAAGGAAAATCGTGCTTATCGCCGGGGGACAGGACAAGAAACTGGATTTTAAAGAATTCTCAAGAGAGGTAAAAAAATCAGTTAAATCATTGGTGTTGTTTAAGGGAACCGCGAGCGAAAAGATTAAAAAAGGATTGGGAAAGACCGTCGTCATTGAGGCTTCGTCCATGAGAGAGGCCGTGGAATCCGCCTTGAATACGGCGGCTAAAGGAGACATCGTGCTTCTCTCTCCGGCGGCGGCCAGTTTCGGAATGTTTAAAAACGAGTATGATAGGGGAGACCAGTTCAATCGCGAGGTGAAGAAGCAATATGGCGGAGTTCGACTTAAATAAAATAAAAAAAGTACATTTTATCGGGATAGGCGGGATAGGTATTTCGGCTATAGCGCGGATGATGCTTAAAAGGAGAAAGGCGGTCAGCGGATCGGATCGTTCGGCCTCGATTATCACGGACGAACTGAAGAGGCTTGGCGCCAGAATTTTCATAGGCCAGAAAGCCTCGCAGGTTCCCAAAGACGCCGATCTTGTCATATACACCATTGCTATCCCGGAAAAAAATCCGGAACTCGCAAGAGCAAAAGAGTTGGGCGTTCCGGTCTTGACTTATCCCCAGGCGCTCGGGGCGATTTCCAGAGATCATTTCACGATCGCTGTTTCTGGGACTCACGGCAAGACCACGACGACCGCGATGATAGGCGGAATATTCAAGGACGCGAAAAAAGACCCGACAGTTATTGTCGGCAGTTTGATCGGCAAGGCTAAAAGCAACCTTATAGCTGGCAGGAGCAAGTATTTTATAGCCGAGGCGTGCGAGTACAGAAGATCGTTCCTAAACCTGGAGCCGCGGATAATAGTTATCACCAACATCGACAATGATCATCTGGATTATTATAAAAATATCAAGGAAATTCAAAAGGCTTTCAGCGAGTTCGTTTCTAAATTAGGCAAGGACGATTATCTTGTAACCGATGCCAAAAATCCGAATGTCCTGCCGGTAGTCAGGAAGGCGAGGTGCCGCGTCATTGATTTTAAAAAAGAAAGCGTGAAGGGATTGAGGCTCGTTATCCCGGGAAAACACAACGTTTCCAACGCTCAAGCGGCTTTGGCGGTTTCCAAAATCGCGGGCATACCTAGATCGACCGCTTTAAAATCGCTGGCCTCGTTCAAGGGCACATGGCGAAGGTTCGAGTTTAAAGGGAAAACGAAATCAGGCGCCCTTGTCTACGATGATTACGGGCACCATCCCACGGAAATAAAAGCGACTCTTTCTGCGGCCAGAGAGTTTATGGAAAAAATAAAAAACGGTCCCGAAAAATTGGTCGTGGTTTTCCAGCCGCATCTTTATAGCAGGACTAAATTCCTATTCAAGGATTTCTCTAATAGCTTCAGCCAAGCGGACGAAGTTATTATTGTTCCTATATACGCGGCGCGGGAAGCTGATGATGGGACTGTGAGCTCGGCGACGCTCGCTGAGGCGATAAGAAAAAAGGGGGTAAAAGCGAAAGCGGCTTCTAGTTTTAAAGAAGCCGAAAGGATGCTTGTAGATTTCTCCGGCAAAGAATTCCTGATTCTTACTATGGGGGCCGGTGAGGCGTATAAAATAGGAGAAGCCGTGATCGAGAGTTAGTCGCTAAAAAAGGAAAGCTCCCGCCATTGGCGGGAGCCGGAACGAGGGTGCAGAGCATGTTTTAATAGCGCTGGGGAGTCCGGGATCTGTGCCGTTTCACGCACGGCGGCTTATGATTGATTCTAAAACCATCGAGTCTCGGAACATCTCCACTGAGGCGTAACCAGCCGTTTTCCACTTCTCCAGCGCTTGCGCCATCTCCACCAACTCTTGGAAGTTCTTGTTGTCGGGGAGTATCGCGACCCGCTGCGTCGAACCCTTGGGACCGTCCTTTGCTACGAGAACCCACGCCATCGTTTCTCCTTTGGAACAGCATTTCCAACCTTACGGTTAGATTCGGTAATGATAGCCGGAAAAACGTCGTTGTCAAACCGCGGCACGCTGTTTATACTTTAAAAATGCAAGCTGTTATCTTGGCGGCAGGAGAAGGAAAAAGGTTAAGGCCACTCACGATCGACAGGCCGAAACCGATGGTGAAGATCAATGATAGACCGATTTTAGAGCATACTCTCAATAACCTTCCAGGGGAAATAGACGAAGCCATATTGGTAGTCGGGTATCTTGGCCACGTAATAAGAGACTACTTTAAGGATTCTTTTGGCGGCAGGAGAATAAGATACGCTTATCAAGCGGAACCTAAGGGAACAAGCGACGCGCTTTATGCGGCTAAAGATCTTATAAGAGACGGACTCTTTATGTTGCTTTATGCCGACGATTTGTATCATCCGGAAGACTTGCGGAAGTGCGTATCAGATGTCCCAATGGTTTTAGTCAAAGAATCCGATCATCCGGAAAGATTCGGGGTTTGTCTGGCAGATGAAAACGGAATGCTTCTTGATATTTTAGAGAAACAGGAAAATCCGCCGAGCAATCTCGTTAACATAGGCGCGTATACGCTGGACAGAGGCATATTTTCGATTCCGCAGGTCTTTCTCCCGAATGGCGAGGCAAATCTCGCGGCTCAGATCGGAGCTTGGGCAAAAACCGCTAAAATTAAAACCGTCAAAGCCAGGTTCTGGCATCCGATAGGGTATCCAGAGGATATTTCAGGAGCCGAAAAATATTTAAACCTTCCCTTGAATGAGAGGATTAATTAGAAGAAACTGTTAATTATGGATCGCGAAACGCACGACGGCGTTATGCGATTTATGCGTGCGTTCGCGTTTCACGAATAATTGCTTTGAGTTTTGTTTAGCGGTTTGTATAATGATTATGGGCGGTAGTGAGAGCACTCACTCAACAAAAATTCTTTGGAGGTCACCCCTACCGCCTTTCTTTAGGTTTTTTGCTGCGGTTTGTTGCATTTTTTTAAAACAAGCACGTCTGGTTTTGCGCGGGGAGAGCTTGTATAATAACGTCGGCCTTCACTAGCACTCATAAAGGCGTGTGGATGGCGATCTATAGCATATCACTTCCTTGTGAGCAGGTGGTCTGTGGCTGGTTCAGCCAGATCGTCTCTTTGATTTTTATTATCTATTCATATTTGCAAAAACCATTTAGGGACGGAGGATTGTGAAAGAAATATCCGGAAAATTGGAAAATCTATGTATGCTTAAAGTCCGGTGATGTTAATTGAGCATGGCAAGGGTAGGTGGAGTTGAATTAAAAAAGTTCAGCAGTTTTAAAATCGGCGGTCCTGCCGATAATTTTTTCATTGCGAAAAACGCCGAGGAAATCATCGAAGGGTTAAAAGAATCGCGCCGAATGCTATTCCCTCTAAAAAAGACGGTTTTTGTTTTAGGGGGAGGCACTAACATCCTTTGGGGAGACCGCGGCTTTAAGGGGTTGGTGTTAAAGCCGGAAATAAAAACTTTAGAGATTATTGACGGCAACAAAATTAAAGCCGGAGCGGGAGTGAACGTTTCGGAACTTCTGAGCTTTGCCGCGGAAAATGATTTGAGCGGTTTGGAGTGGTCTGGAGGATTGCCCGGCACGGTCGGCGGAGCGGTGTTTGGCAATGCCGGAGCTTTCGGAGGGGAAATTAAGGATTGCCTGAAGGAGGTTATAAGCCTTGATTTAAAAACATACGGCATAATAAGGCGCGCCGCGCCGGAATGCGAATTTTCATACAGAAACAGTATTTTTAGAAAAAACCGCGGGGAAGAAATTATCTTGGAAGCCGTTTTTAATCTGAGCCCGGGAGAAAGGAGCGAAATATCCGATGCAGCCATGCGGAATATGCGCTACCGCGAGGAACGCCAACCGCTAGAACATCCCAATATCGGGAGCATCTTTAAAAACGTTCCCGCGGAGACGCTTGCCCCGGGGGTTATTGAGAGGTACGGGCTAAACATAAAGACCGATCCGTTCCCGGTTATCCCAACCGCCAGGCTTATCTCCGAGACCGGATTGCGCGGATTGTCTTTCGGCGGGGCGATGATTTCGCCGAAGCATCCGAACTTTATCGTTAATGTCCTTGACGCCAGTTCTAGCGACGTGGTTAATCTTATCGAAGTCGTGAAGCGCGAGGTTCATGGGAAGTTCGGGGTGAGGTTGGAGGAGGAGATATTAAACTTGTCCCGATTCTGAGTTATCAACAGTTTTTTTAAAAATCATTTGTTCTAGAATTAACTCAGGTGGTCAGTATTAGAACTATGGGTTCTAAAGTCAGCGCGATTGTTAGTCGGCAAGCCCACGTTGACTATAAAAAATTTTCATAACAGCAATGGCTGCAAAGAAAAAAGCGAAGGCCGGAAAGAAGAAGAAATAGCCTTCATTTAATACGAAGCGCTCCGTTTGTAGACGGGGCGCTTTTTGTTTGTAAAAACGGCCTCCAGAGAGTAAGATGGTGGTGATGAACATAGATATCGTGGCTCACGATTTAGAGTTAACGCCAGCTCTCAAGGAGTATATAAACATGAGACTATCCGGCGTTGATAAATTTCTTGGAAGGATCGGGGAAGGGTCTGATTTGTATATGCAGGTTGAGGTGGCAAGGATTACGCGCCACCACAGGAAAGGGAATGTTTTTAGCGCTAAAGCCGTTTTCCGCGTTTTAGGAAACGATATCCGGGCTGAAGCGGAAGGGGAAGACGCGAGGGTTGTGATAGATGTCTTAAAAGACAAGATCGCTGACGAGATTAAAAAGTTTAAAGAAAAGAAAGAAGAAAAATAATATGGCTTTGTTTGGCATCTTTGGCAATGCGGCCAAAGAGCCGCGAGAACTGGCTTTGATTAATGAAGAGGAAAAGCGCGTGCGCGAGCTAGGCGATGAAGAAATCAAGGCGGAGGGTTTGCGGTTAAAAAAAGAAATAGGCGACGGGAAGGGACTGGACGATGTTTTGGTTCCCGCTTTCGCGCTTGTAAGGGAAGCCGCCCGCCGGACACTCGGCCAGAGACATTATGATGTCCAGCTTTGGGGAGGACTGGTGCTCCATGGCGGCGGAATAGCCGAGATGATGACCGGAGAAGGAAAAACCTTGGCCGCGACGCCGGCGGTTTACTTGAACGCGCTTTCCGGAAAGGGGGTGCATGTTATCACCGTTAATGACTACCTAGCCCAGAGAGACGCGGTTTGGATGGGGCAGATTTATTATTTTCTCGGGTTGAAAGTAGCCTGCCTTATACATGAGGCGGCTTATGTTTACGATCCGGAGTGGCACATTCCAGCAGGCGATGAGAAGATTATAGATAAAGAAAGAGACGCGACCGGAGGATTTTTGGTCCAAAAAGAATACTTGCGTCCGGTCGGAAGACGCGAGGCGTATGAAGCCGACATAACTTACGGAACCAATAACGAGTTCGGCTTCGATTATTTGAGGGACAATCTGGCAAGCAGTCTGGCAAACCAGGTACAGCGCGGACACAATTTCGCGGTTATCGACGAGGTAGATTCTATTCTTATAGACGAGGCGAGAACCCCGCTTATTATTTCGGCTCCGGACGCCGAATCCTCAGAGCTTTATAAAATTTTTGCGAGAGCGGTAGAGAGATTGGAGAAAGACGCGGATTACGCCGTGGATGAAAAGATGAAGTCCGTGGAGATAACCGAAGCCGGAATAGATAAGATAGAAAGAATTACGGGCATAAAAGACGTTTTTGGCGCGGAAAATATCCGCCTTGTAAGGTATCTGGAATCCAGCCTGAAAGCTAAGGCTCTTTTTATGAAAGACAGGGATTATGTAGTTAAAGACGGAGAGGTTGTCATAGTCGACCAGTTTACCGGAAGGCTGATGCTCGGCCGGCGGTATTCGGCGGGGCTGCATCAGGCCATAGAAGCGAAGGAAGGCGTTTTAGTTAAGCAGGAAAGCAGAACGTACGCGCAGATAACTATCCAGAATTATTTCCGTTTGTACAAAAAACTCGCCGGAATGACCGGAACCGCTCAAACCTCGGCTGAGGAGTTCCATAAAGTTTACGGGTTGGAGGTTGCGACTATTCCGACTAACAGACCGCTTATAAGAAAGGACGGACCGGACACGGTTTATAAAAGCCTGAAAGGAAAGTATAAGGCTATTGCGAGCGAAGTCAGGCGCCTGCACGAAGAGGGCAGGGCTGTTCTTATCGGCACGACTTCGATAGAAAAGAACGAGATGCTTGCCGGAATCCTGCAGGAAGAAGGAATTCCTTTTGAAATATTGAACGCTAAAAATCACGAACGCGAAGGGCAGATTATCGCCCAGGCGGGAAGATCCGGAGCGGTTACTCTCGCTACCAATATGGCCGGAAGGGGAGTGGATATCGTTTTGGGCGGAAATCCGCCGGACCGCGATACGGCGAAGAAAGTTCGCGAGCTTGGCGGACTGCACGTGATAGGCACCGAGAGACACGAGGCAAGGAGAATCGACAACCAGTTGCGCGGGCGCGCGGGCAGGCAGGGAGATCCCGGATCATCCCAATTTTTCCTTTCTCTGGAGGATGACCTTATGCGTATTTTCGGGGGAGAGAGGCTTAAAGGATTGATGGAAAGGATGGATATTCCGGACGATATGCCGATACAATCAGGACTTGTTTCTAAGGCGATAGTCCAGGCGCAGGAAAAAATAGAAGGACTCAATTTCGATTCCAGGAAGTATCTTTTGGAGTACGATGATATATTAAACAAGCAAAGGATCGAATTTTATCTTACCCGGCAAAAACTTCTCTCTGCTTTGGATAAAGAAGTTTTAAGAAGCGCGATCAAAGAAGCCGCTTTAAGGCACGTCGATTTGCTTTCTCAGGCGCCGTTAGCCTGGGAAGATGTTCTTAAAATGTCGCGGGACGCCGGACTCGTAAACGGCGATATAGAAGAAAGAGACTTTGATGCGGTAAAATCATCGGTTGAGGCGAAGGTAAATGCCGTACAGGAATTCGGATTTACCGGGTTTCAAATACTGGGCGCGATGGACTTTTTATGGATGAATCATCTTGAGGACATCGAGGCCCTTACCGAGTCAGTGAGAATACGCGCTTACGGCCAGAGAGATCCTCTTGTCGAATATCGCCGGGAGAGCCGCGTCCTTTTCGACAATATGAAACGCAACCTCGACTCGTGGATTTTCAGCAATATCATGAAAATAATCTCCGCTCCGCCGGTTACGGTCACCCAGCAGCTGCAGAACGATAGCGCGAGGAACGATCCGAGATTCGCTAACGTCGGCAGGAACGATCCCTGCCCGTGCGGATCGGGAAAGAAATTTAAGAAGTGCGGATTATTGAATACTCCTGAACATCAGGAGTATATGAAGAGACATACCACTCACCAACAGAGAATCGGCGGGTAGGGAACGCGCAAGCTACGAGCCAAAAAAGCTTTAAGACGCTATAATGATTCCTGTTCATCGGATAGGAATTTGCCTTGTGAAAATCCAGCGATTATAATGAATCGTCTTATTGATTGCGCGTCAATCAAAGGAGTAAAGCTTTTTTGATTGGCACACAATTAATGGGACAATCCTGCACTTTAATAAGTGTTGTTTTTGGCGTTTTGTTTTTACCGGGAGCGTTGCCGCCTCGGTGTTCCGAAGACAAGGATTTTAAAGGAGGTGATCGCTCCTTAGGAGCTGCCGGAGTCCAGAGAGACGAATTAAGGAGGAAAAGATGGACGAAGAAGAGATCAAACGGGCCTTGTCGAGGTTGGGAGTAGAAAGGTTCATGATCCTCGGCGAAGAAAAGACCGTTCTCATGCCCAGGAGGGAGTACCTCCGCGCGAAGTATGAAAGCCCGGAAGAGTTCTCGGAGCTTATGAGAGAGCTTCGCTCTTCCGGATGGAAGATTGATGGACAGAGAGAACACATTCCACTCCTCATCTGACGCAAAACGACCTTATTTGTTCCCTGATTCGCCGAAGCTCGCAAGCGAAGGCGATCTTTTAACCCGTCCGGTTTCTCATCTGGACGGGTTTCTTTTTGTGTCAATTATTATAAATAGATCGTATTTATAATCGATGTTTGAGCGCGGTAAAAATTACTGATATAAATTAGGTTATGGACTTAAGGGAAACTTATAATGCGATCGCTGAAGAATGGCACAGGGATCACGCGCAAGACGATTGGTGGGTTGAAGGGACGGATAAGTTCATCTCTCTTCTCAATAAGGGCGATTCAGTGCTTGATGCGGGATGCGGAGGAGGGACCAAGTCGCGTTATTTAAGAAGACGGGGGTTAAAAGTGGTTGGAATAGACTTTGCTCCGAAGATGATCGATATCGCGAGACGGGAGACTCCTGATGCGGAGTTTATAGAAGCCGACCTGAATGATATCGATAAACTTGATTGTGATTTCGATGGAATTTTTATGCAGGCCGTTCTCTTGCATATTCCAAGAAACAATGCCGCGGAAGTTTTGAGAAAAGCCGTTTCCAGACTGAAAAACAGAGGCTATTTCTATGTCGCGGTGAAGGAAAAGAAATTCGACGGTCCGAGCGAGGAAGTAAAAATAAAAAACGATTATGGATATCCTTATGAAAGATTTTTCAGCTATTTTACAGCTAATGAGATAAAGTCGTATATGAAAAACTGCGGTTTGGATATCGTATTCTCCGATATCAGGCTCTCCGGCCGGACGCGCTGGATACAAATCATAGGAAAGAAAAAATGAGAATCTTCGCCGTAGTAAGGCCGAGTGCCGGAAAAGAAAGCGTTGAGGAAGAGGAAAATGGAATTCTAAAAATCAACGTCAAAGAGACGCCGGAGAAAGGAAAAGCTAACGCCGCCGCGGCGAAGATACTGGCTGAATTCCTAAAGGTTCCCGTTTCTGCGATTAAACTCGTATCGGGCGCGTCTTCAAGAAAAAAAATTTTTGAAATAGCGGGATTATGAACCGCGGATCGCTTGTCATGAACCAAATATCCTCCTCCAGCCTCCGTTAAAGCTGTAGCGTGGCGCGATATAGATTCGTGAGGCTGGATAAAGTCCTGTGGATAACTTTTATTGCATTACCTGTTTTTGTTTTGGTAAAATACTATTGTCTAATAGTAAATCAGATAAGGCTTTGAAACGAAGTGTAAAAAGAGGTTCTCTGTCGTATTCGTTCGGCAGACTGCCACTGCTTTTAATAATAGCATCGCTCATCATCGCTGGATGCTTCGTTTTTTCTTCAACAACCCATGCTTTCACCAACCCCACCCAATCTCCTCCCAACGGAACTCCGGGTCCTCTTCCCGTAACCGACGGCGGCACCGGAGCCTCAACGGTAGCCGGAGCTCTCTCCGATCTCGGAGCCGCGGCAGCCGGCGCGAATACGGATATAACCTCCCTGGCTCCCTCCACGGGAAACCCTTTGTCCATAGGCTCTGCCGGGCTGAAGTTCTCCGACGGCACAACGCAGACGACGGCCGCCCAAAGCACGCAGTGGACGTCGAGTAACGGAGGAATCTATTACAATGGGCAAATAGGCGTGGGAACCAACAGCTATTTTGGGTATATAACCACAAATGGCACCCAGGCTTTTGATGGAACAGGAGCCGTCGACATACTTCTTAACACCTCCGGAGCCGGCTGGGGCGACATCCAGAACGACGGAAACGGAATCTGGTCCCTGGGCTACTCCGCAAACAGCAGCGCTACCACCACCCCCTTGGGCACCCCGATCCTGTCGTGGACCAGAGGAGGTCAAGTCGGCATCGGAACAACCGCACCGACTTCTTCTCTTGAAATCACATACAACACCGGAAGCGGAACCGAAGGAGACCTCCTCCGTCTTAACTCCGTAAGCGGTAATACCGGCAACGGCCCCGGAATACTCTTCACCAACAACAGCGACGTGTTGGAACTCGCGAGAATCGCCGGCTTGGACTCCGGCAACTGGGGAGGAGGCCTTGCTTTCTACACTTCCCCCGGAACAGGCTCCTCCCCAGGAGGAACCCCGACGGAAAGGATGTCTATTAACGACAGCGGATACGTAGGAATAGGTATTAATAGCGCCAACTCACCCCTCCAGATATATACCACCTCCAACGCCTCAAATGCCTCCTTAAACGTCACCTTGAGCCAAAGCGGAACCCCCACCTTCGACTTCCTGAGAGCCCAGAACTCCGGAGGAAGCAATGCCCCCCTTGTCGACTTCTCCCTGGAGCACAGCAGGGTCAACGAGTTCGAGATATGGGGCCAGTCCGGAGGTTCTTCCTACGCAAGCAGGCTGGCGATAAACCTCAACTCCGGCCAAGTCGGAATAAATAATACCAGCCCTGCCGCTGAACTGGACGTAACAGGTCCGTCAACCGGTAGCGGGATAACGTTATACGTCGATGGCGGAGGAGATGCGGTATTGGCGTCCGGCGGTTCTTTGTTCTTTGATGGGAACTACAGCTACGCAACGGGTAACTACATACGTCCTAACGGAGGCGCGAACACTCAGGATTTCTTCACGGGCGGCACCCAGAGGTTGGCTATAAGCAACTCTGGAGTGGCGATTTCAAACGGCAGCCTTACGCTGAACGGAGAGAACATAAACGACGTAACCGGAGGAGTGGGTTTGGGAAATGTTTCTTCCGGATGGTACAGCGATACCAGTAATTTATCAGCCCGTTATCCGGGAGCCAGCGGATGTTTCTATGTTCAAAATAGCGGAGGAGGCACGACTAACCTTACCTCCGGAGCATGCAATGCCAACGGAGGGACAGTCGTTTACGGTCCGCTTACCTCGCAAGGACTGCTCGTTGCCGGTTCAAATATGGCCGGAGGAACAGACGAGTTCCATATCACCAACACCACAGGCAACGCTTATCTCTACGCTTATTCAACCGGAAGCACCAGCGCTACGATAGGAGCATGGAGCAGCGGAGGGGCGGTGCCGCTAGTCATAGGCGGAAGCGGTTTGGAGCTGAACGGCGTTACTAGGTCCAGCTGGCCGGGAAGTTTGGCGGCAAGGTCTACTTTTGGAACCACATATTCCGGAGACTCAGCAACTTACGGCGGAGTTACGGCTAATCCCTTGGAGCTGGCTTCCGCCTCAATTACCACTAATAGCACTACTAATATATACATATCCGGATACTCTAACTATGTCAGTAACTGGTCGTGTGGAGGTACGGCGGACTTTTACCTTACTCTCGACGGAACCCAGTATGCCAATGTTACTTCGCTCTTCGTGGGGAATAATAATTTCGGAGGAAATGGCGCAACCGTAACGGATATTATTCCGAGTGTCGCG
The DNA here is from genome assembly GCA_021839365.1 of bacterium. Classification (GTDB taxonomy): domain Bacteria; phylum Patescibacteriota; class Minisyncoccia; order UBA6257; family Colwellbacteraceae; genus JACWAO01. Next base: position 12,981 of record JAKCBB010000006.1, read on the forward strand.
GCCGGAACCCACACCGTCGGATTTTGGATAAGCAACGGCGCGTACAGCACGTCGTGCGCTGATGTCACAGTTGAACCGGGAGCCGTATCAATAATGGCTTTCTAGCGCGAACGTTTGTTTATTACTTCGAAGTTTGGCGTTATACTCAGTTTTAGTAATGTTGTAGACGATATTGTCGGCGGGTTCTAGTCCGCCGGGTTAGATGGCATGAAGTCGAGAAATAAATCCGGCAGTCTGCTGTTAAAAATCACAAGAAGCACGCTACCTTTTATTCTGGTTGCCGCGGCTTTTTTTGTTATTTATCCCCACTTGGTTAGAGAATGGCCGGGAATCATAAGCGCGCTTAAAGAATCGGACAAGATCCTGTTAATCGTCCTGCTTTTCGCCCAAAGCTCGATATATCTTTTTGACGGTACTTTGGCGTACACTCTCCTTTCCATACTCGAGAGGAGGGTAAGGTGGGCCCACGCGATACGGATAGCGATACTGGCCGCGATAAGCGGGAAGATACTCCCTGTTGTCGGAAATACGGTTACGACTTATTTCCTGTACGGCAAGCTTGACGTAAAACTGCGCGAGGTCCTTTTTATCGTTTTCTCGTGGAATATCCTGTATGCCGCGAACTTTATGCTGTTCTTCGGCCTGGCGCTATTTTTCGCGCCGGCGGACTTCATAAAAACGGTTCATGCTTTCGGATTCTGGACGGCAATTTCCGTTTTTTTCGGCATTGTCGCGTTGCTTGTATTTCTCTTGATTAAAAAAGGGAAAAATCTGATACGGATATCAAAATTCATTTCCGGTATTTTCGGCGTGGATATAAACACCGAAGATATCGCCAAGTTTATGAATGATTTCTATGACGACATACGGATATTGAGCTCAAAGAAATCCCTGACCCTAAGAGCGCTGGCTCTCTCATGTCTTTATTACCTAAGCAGCGTCCTGATTCTCTATTTCTCATTTTTTGTTTTTCACTATTATCCCAGTTTTACTTCAGTGATATTGGGGTTCGGATTTTCAACCATACTGGCTCTTGTTACCTTTGTTCCGGAGGTTCCGGGGGTTACCGAAGCCTCGATGTCCCTGGTATTCGTTACCTTGGGATACCCGGCGCATATCGCAGTCCTTACCTCGATATTGTACAGATTGGTCTCTTACTGGGTATTATTGCCGTTAGGGGCGCATTCTTATTACAGGCTGAACAAAGAGTATGGCATTAAAAAAAGAAGAAAATAAAAAGAAGGGAACGGAATTCGAAAAAGAGTACGCGAAGCTTAATCCGGAGCAGAAAAAAGCCGTGGACCATATATATGGTCCGGTGATGGTCATCGCCGGACCGGGAACGGGGAAAACCACCGTCCTTACTTTGCGTATCGCCAATATTATAAACAACGGCGTTTCGGCGCAAAATATTTTGGCTCTTACTTTTACGGAATCGGCAGCGGCCAACATACGCGAAAAACTTTTGGAGCTTGTCGGAAGCGAGGGGTATTACGTGAATATAAACACTTTCCATGGATTCGCTAACGGGCTTATCCAGGATTATCCTCAATATTTTCAGAGGATAATAGAAGCGGAAAACGCCACGGACGCGAAACAGATCGCGATACTGCGAAAAATCATCGACAAAGGAGACTTTAAAAAACTTAAGCCGATGGGCAAAAAATATGCCTACATAAGCGATATTAAAAAGGCGATAAGCGATTTGAAAAACGAAAAATACAGTCCTGAAAATTTTGTCCAGCTTTTGGAGAAAAAAAGAGGGGAGGTTTATAACGCAGAGGACCTGTATAACGGCTCCGGGAAATACAAGGGACAGATGAAGAGTAAGTATGTTATCGAACTTGAAAGGCTGGAGAGAAATAAGGAACTGGCCGTGCTTTATAAAGAGTACGAAGACGAGTTGCACAAGGAAAATCTTTATGATTATAGCGATATGATTCTGGAGGCGATAAAGTCTTTGGAGGAAAACAAAGCTTTTTTGGCGGAAGTCCAGGAAATGTGCAGGTGGGTTCTTGTGGACGAACATCAGGATACTAATCGTTCGCAGAACGCCTTAGTCGAACTCGTTTCCGGGTTTAACGACCCCCCTAACATATTTGCGGTCGGGGATGAGAAGCAGGCAATATTCCGGTTTCAGGGAGCAAGCTTGGAAAATTTTTCGCGCTTCTCTGATGAGTTCAAAAATACAGAAAGCATAACCTTAGAAAGAAACTATCGCTCGACGCAGCCCATACTTGATTCGGCGCATAGTCTTATTAAAAATAACAGGGCTAATATAAGCGAGAAAAATTTGAAGGCGGAAAGCAATGAAGCCGGCGAGAAGATAAAGATCGCTGTTTTCGATTCCGCGGAAGCTGAAACGGCTTTCGTCGTCGGCGAGGCGGAAAGGCTTATGAAAGAAGGCGTTAAGCCGAAAGAGATAGCGGTTATTTACCGCGAGAACAAGGATGCGGGGGAATTCATGAGGGCTTTCCGCAGAAGAGGAGTGCCGGCCGTTGTCCGGTCGGACGAGAATATCTTGAAAGATGAAAAAATACGGAAGCTTATCGCTCTTTTCCGGGCCGTGGAGTTTTTTGGAGACGACCCGCATCTTATAAGGGTTCTTCATTTGAGTTTTCTCGAAATAGATCCGCTGGACGCTTATAAAATCCTCGCAGCAGCGGATTCTAGAAAAAAGTCTTCTGTTTATTCGATTATAAGCAGCGAGGAGAAAATGAAAGAAATCGGGATAGGCGATCCGGGCAGGCTCAGAAAACTGTATTCGAATTTGAGAAGGTGGAAAAAAGACAGCAAGAACAAAAACTTTCTGGAATTCTTTGAAGAGCTGGTTCGGGAGTCCGGTTTCTACGCAGATATTTCCTCTTCGGGAGGCTACCTTGATGAGCTTGGAAAACTGAAAGCGATATTCCGGGAGGCTAAGAAAGAAATCGGTTCCAAGTGGGAGTACGGGCTCACGGATTTTACAGAACACCTTGAGGTGCTTGAGGAGCATAATATTCCGATAAACGTTAGGGTCAGCGACGCGGCAGACGCCGTCAGACTGATGACCGCCCACAAAGCAAAGGGCCTCCAGTTCGACGCTGTTTTTATAGTAAACGCCGTAGACAAGAAGTGGGGAAACAAGAGGAATTTAGATAAAATAAAATTGCCTTTAGAGACTCCGGTGGATGTGTCCGAGCTTGATAAGAACGAGGATGAGAGGAGGGTGTTTTATATGGCTATGACGAGAGCCAGGAGGCATGTCTTCATAACTTACTCCAGGCATTCGACGGACGGAAGAGATCAGTCTCCGTCGCAGTTCATAGATGAAATCGGTCCGGAGTTCAGAGAAAAGATAGATGCGGGAAAATACGAGTCTGATGCGGATAATGGACTAGCGGTTTCGTTGTCCGGGAACGGAAGCGAACCGGCTTTTATCGCCCCGACCAAAGATGAGGTAAAAAAGCTTTTTATGAGCAGAGGGTTTCCGGTTACGCATCTTAATAATTATTTGAGATGTCCGTGGCGGTATTTTTACCTGGATCTTCTGCGCGTGCCCCGCGTTATGACCGGGTCGCAGGTCTACGGGACATGCGTTCACGCCGGACTCGAGGAATTTTTTAAAAAACTAAATGCCGGAGAAAAGCCGGACAGCGCAGCAATGCTTGCCGGTTTTGTAAAAAAGTTAAAGAAACAGCCGATTTCCTCCGATGAAAAGGAATGGGTGCTTAAGAGAGGCAGAGAAACGTTGCCAAAATATTGCGAGCAACATGACGGCCGGTGGAACGGGGATTCGGTGACGGAATACTCCGTTACGGCAAACCTGACAGGCGAGATAAGGCTTGCGGGGAGATTGGACAGGCTGGAACATATTAAAGACGGAGAAGTGAGGGTTATCGACTATAAAACAAGCAAGCCGAAGAGCGAAAATGAAATAAGGGGATTAACCAAGAACTCCAGCGGAGATCAATTCCGCCAGCTTGTTTTTTACAAACTTCTTTTAGAGCTTGATCCGCGGCATCAGTACAGAATGAATACCGGAGTGATAGACTTCGTACAACCGGATGGAAAAGGAAAATTCATACAGAGAGAGATTTCAGTAAGCGAAGAACAAGTCGAGCAGCTTAAAGCATTGATTATAGAGAAAGCGGGCGAGATAATGAATCTGGAGTTTTGGAACAAAACCTGCGGAGAGCCTGATTGTGAATTTTGCGGACTCCGCTCGCTTATGGCGGCAGATAACAATGCGTAGAAGAAAACCGATAAGAAATATAAAACCGATTTTATCCGACATCCGGCACAAAGAGGAAAAATACGATGTTCCTCCGCGCAAAATCCAGGCATCGAGACTTTCGCGGTTCAGGCCGAAAGGAGAGATAAAACTCGGAGAGCATAAAGTCAACGCGGAAAGGGACAGAAAACTCCGTACTCTTGCCGCAGCGGGGGCAAGTCTTGTCATAGTCGTATTTGTCTGGTGGGCGGGATCGGGGGTTGTGGCGCGGGCAGACCTAAGAAACAGGTATGCGGCTTCGAGAGAAAATCTTTGGGAACTTCTGCAGTCTCCGGGATCTTCTTCGACTGATCAGGTAGTATCCTTAAACCGGAACGGAGGATTGGAGTTTCCTTTCATAAATCAATTCAACGCCGCTACGCGCGATATAAACGAGCTTGGCGGATCCGTTACCGACCTGTCATCGGCCATGGTCGATTTTAGCGGCAACTGGATAACGGATTTTTTCGGCGGGAACGGAGGAGATTTGCTGGCTAATGTTTCGAATATAAAGGACGATTTATCTTCAATAGTTTCTTCAAACAGATTGTTTATCGACGAATCGAATCCTTCGGCAAGCGGCTCCGTCAGCGAGTCGGTTAATCTGGAGTCTAAACTCTTACTTTTCCAAAATGGAGCGGACGGGTTATTCAGTCTTTTAAGCGCGACCTCCTCGCATATTTTGCTAGTATTTACAGACCCGACAGATTCACTGCGACCTTCGGGAGGAAAAATATCAAGTTACGCGGATTTGACCATAAGCGGAGGGCAGGAATCCAGTTTGGCAGTTCAGAGCATTTCCGTTCCCGATTCGGAGCCCGGAAAAAAAATTCTCCCGCCACCGGAACTGCGGGGGGTGGAAAAAACATGGAGTGCGGGAGAGGCAAACTGGTTTTTTGATTTTCCGACCTCGGCCGAAAAGATAATATCTTTTATGCAGTCGTCCGGAGTTTATAGCGGAAGCGGAACAAAATTCAGCGGTGTTATTCTTGTAAACAACCAGGCGCTTCAGCAGATGATCGCGGCGGTTAATCCGTCTCTTCTGCCGGACAGCGGGAGGAGCGTGGTCGATTCAACTTATCTCAAAACCGCGTTGCCTGAGGTATTTAAAGAGATTGCCAGCTCCGCTCCTTTGGTCCAGCAGGATCTTATGGGAGCGATAGAGGGCGGGTTATCCGATAAGAATATAATGATGTTTTTTACGGATAACCGGCTCCAAAGTTTCGTGTCTTCATTCGGATATGACGGCGGAGTTTATAGTGTTCCTTATAATTTCGCCGGAGACTATCTTGGAGTAACCAATATAACGCCGCAGGCGGCTAGGCACGGGACAGTTTTATCCGATCATGTTATTTTGAAGTCGCAGGTAGATCAGTCGGGGACGGTAAGCGACAATTTGACCATAGAAGACTCCTATTCCAATCCAGCGGGCTGGTACCATGATTACCGGAGAACGCTGGTGCGGATTTTTACTTTGCCCACCTCCGCCTTAATAAGCGCCGATGGAATGAGTAATCCTGTTTTCGAAAACCTGGGACAGTACCGCGCCGGATATTCTACAGACCCGACTCTTTCAACTATAGAAAATAGCGTCGTGCCGTCAGGGGTAACAGGAGTGAGTGAGGAGTCGGAGTCGGGGATGAGGGCGTATGGAGCATGGCTTAACGGATATGTCGGGGAAATGGATACCTTGAATATGAATTACGTTTCCGGAAGCATGACGATTTCCGACGGACAGAAATTCTATTTTGTTTTTGACAAACAGTCCGGGGTGAATCAAACTCTTGACTATCTGGTGCAGGCTCCCTTAGGGTACGGATGGGAGGAAGCTCCCGGAGAAAGCCCGGTTTACAGCTTCCACTCTTCAAGTTTGGCGCCAAGAACGATTATCGAATTGACGCTGGTGAAGAAATAACGATTGAGCCACGAATAGTGAAGTGCCGTACTATGTCATGTGCGGTTCATGGTTCATGTTCCACGACAATCATATAAGTTATGGAAAAAAATATCAGGAACTTCGTCATAATCGCCCATATAGATCACGGAAAATCCACTCTGGCAGACAGGATGCTTGAAGTTACCTCGACTATCCCTCCGCACAAGATGCGCGCCCAGTATCTTGATCAGATGGAGCTGGAGAGAGAAAGGGGAATAACCATAAAAATGGCGCCGGTCAGGATGAAATTTTCTACGCCTGACGGAAAGGAGTATTTTTTAAATCTTATCGACACGCCGGGCCACAGCGATTTTTCTTATGAAGTTTCAAGGGCTTTGAACGCGGTAGAAGGCGCGGTTCTTCTTGTCGACGCCACGCAGGGTATCCAGGCGCAGACTCTCGCAAATTATCATAATGCCGTTAGAGAAGGGTTGAAAATAATAGGAGCGGTAAACAAGATAGATGTCGCGGACAAGGACGACGTTAGAAGAATTGTGAATGAGGTTGCCGAACTTTTGTCGGTTGAGCCCGATGAAGTGTTCAAGGTTTCCGGAAAAACCGGCGAGGGCGTCAAAGAGCTTATACAAGCTGTCGTTAAAAGTATTCCGGCGCCGAAGGCGGAAAGCGGCAGATCCGCGCTTATTTTCAGTTCTCTTTATGACGAGCACAAGGGCGTCGTGGCCTTCGTAAGAGCGTTCGGGGGAGGATTCAGGGCTGGAGACGATACGGGACTTGTCGGTAAAAAATATAAGTTTAAGGTAAAAGAAGTCGGTCATTTCGCGCCGGAATTTACAGCGGATAAAGATCTGTTTGCGCCGGAGATAGGATACATAGTTACCGGCATCAAGGATCCTGAAGTAGTCATGGTAGGGGACACGATAGGAGAAGCGCAGCTTCCGGGATTCACTTTTCCAAATCCGGTGGTATTCGTTTCTCTTTATCCCGAAGAAAGCCATGACTATGAATCGCTGAAGTCGGCTGTGTATAAATTAAAACTTAACGATTCGGCTTTAACTTTTTCTCCGGACATGAGCGAGGTGTTGGGCAGGGGATTCAAGGGCGGTTTTTTGGGGAAACTTCATTTCGAGATAACCGTTGAAAGGTTAGAGAAGGAGTTCGGCATATCTGTAATAACCAGTTTCCCCTCCGTGGCTTACAAAACCAAAGAGAAAGACGGAGAAAAGATCGTTGAAAATCCCAAAGATTTCCCCAATGAATACCTTGAAGCGTATGAACCGGTGGTCAATTTAACAGTTCTTTCTCCGCAAAGATTTTTGGGTCCGGTTTTGGATTTGGGGAAGATATTCAGAATGAAAAACATTGAAACCGAAATAATCGCCGGCGGAATAAAAATCAGCGCTCGCATGCCCCTCGCGGATATGATTTTGGATTTTGACGACAGGCTGAAATCGGTTTCACAGGGATTTGCCTCCTTTAGTTATAATCTGGCCGGCTACGAAAGAGCGGAGCTGCGGCGCGTTGACATTTTGGTTGCCGGCGAAATGGTTCCCGGTCTGTCGCGTATAGTACCTAAAGAAGAAGTCGGTTCCATCGGTCGGAGCACCGTCGAGAAGCTTAAAGACCTTTTGCCGCGCCAGCAGTTCGCTCAGGCGATACAGGCGGCCGTGGGGGGAGATATTATCGCCCGCGAAACCATTCCCGCGTTGCGTAAGGACGTAACTGGATACCTTTATGGCGGCGACAGGAGCAGGAAAATGAAGCTTTGGAAAAAACAGAAGGAGGGAAAGGCCAGATTGAAAGCCTCTGGCCGCGTTACAATCTCGCCCGAGGTTTTTAAGGAATTGTTAAAGAAATAACCGTAATGGTATATTTGTAATAGTGAAAAGGCTGGCTATTTACGCGGTATTTATTACGGTATTGATAATCGTCGCTTATCAAGCAGCGAAGCTTGGTTTGGGTCTGCGAATCCTGGAGAAGCAATATACCGGTCTCAAGGAAGAAAACGCCTCGCTTACCGCCAGCAACGCTTCCCTGACGCAACAAATAAAGTTTTATTCCGATCCCTATAACCTTGCAAAAGAGTTAAGGTCGAAGTTAAACTACATTTTGCCCGGAGAAAAAGAGGTGATAATCGTACCGAGCACCAGCACCACAAGCACCAGCCGTTAGCGGGATTAGTACAGCGGCAGTACATTAGCTTCCCAAGCTAAGGACGCGGGTTCGACTCCCGTATCCCGCTCCAGTTTTAGAAAAATGTCTTTTTCAGATACGCCTTCTTAAGGCATTACTCTTTGAGTTTTAGTCCTTGATGGTGTATATTGTTACTCGTTAGTAATCAGCCCGAGTAGCTCAGTTGGCAGAGCGAGCGCTTCGTAAGCGTTAGGTCGGAGGTTCGACCCCTCTCTCGGGCTCAAATGACAGAGGGCAAAAAAGATATTTCCAAAGAAGAAATGCAAGAGCTGGCTCGCCGCTTGGGCGAGCGTCTTTGACCTTGAAGGCAAAAGGAACAGGCTGAAAGAGCTGGAGTTTGCTGTCGCTGATCCTGATTTATGGAAAAACAGCAGGGCGGAGGCTGAGGAGAAGGTTAAAGAACTGGGGTTTCTCCGCGAGTTGGCGGAAAAATTCGACTCGATAAACTCCGAAAAAGATCTGGAAGATCTTGAGCGATATGTTTATCTTTCCGGGCCGTATGATAAAACGGCGGCTGTTGTGTCTACTTATGCTGGCGCCGGCGGGGAAGACGCCTCTGATTGGGCCGGGATGCTTTTGCGGATGTATGAAAAATTTGCGGAAAGAAAAGGATGGAAAGTTAAAGAAATCGACGGCAACGCCATTCTTGTGAGCGGTCCGTATGCTTACGGACTGTTAAAAGGAGAAGCCGGGGTGCATAGGCTGGTACGAATTTCTCCGTATGACGCCAAACAACTGAGACATACATCTTTCGCTTTAGTGGAGGTCGTTCCGGATCTGCCGTCTTTGGAAACCCAAAAAATGCAGATTCCGGAGCAGGATCTTAAGTTGGAGTTGTCGCGCTCAAGCGGTCCGGGAGGACAAAACGTGAATAAAGTCGAGACGGCCGTGAGAATAATTCATATTCCTACCGGTTTAACCGCTGCTTCGCAGACCGAACGTTCCCAGGCGCAGAATCGCGAGCGCGCGCTTAATCTGCTTAAAGGAAAACTTATAAAACTCATGGAGGAACGACAGGCCGGGAAACTTGAAGAATTAAGAACAAAGGTGAAGCCGGAATGGGGAAATCAGCTTCGCTCATACGTTTTGCATCCATACAAGCTGGTGAAAGACACGAGAACAGACGTAGAAACTTCCGACGCAGAGGGAGTTTTGAACGGAGAGCTTGATAAGTTTATAGATGCGGAGGTACAATTAGGAAAGTCATTATAGATGATTCCATTTAGCTGTTAAAGAATTCCAGATGATAGCCTTCCAAGACGTTTATAAAAAATACAGCGGCCATGACGCGCTTGTTGATGTAAGCTTCAGAATATCACCCAAGGAGTTTGTCTCCCTCGTCGGACGTTCCGGAGCGGGAAAGTCGACTGTAATCAAAATGCTTATAGGCGAAGAGAGGCCGACAAGCGGAAGAATTACTTTCGGTAAATACGATGTTGTAAAGCTCCAACCAAAGGAGCTTCCACAGTTAAGAAGGCATATAGGCACCATATTTCAGGATTTCAGACTTCTGCCCACGAAGACGGCTTACGAGAATGTTTCTTTTGCCTTAGAAGTGGCCGGACAGCCGGAAAAAGAGATAGAAACGCTGGTACCGGAGGTTCTAGACCTTGTCGGGTTGAGCGACAAGGCTAATAATTTCATGAATGAGCTTTCAGGCGGAGAGAAACAAAGGGTTGCCATCGCGCGGGCTATGGTAAATAGGCCGGAGGTTGTAGTTGCCGACGAACCGACGGGGAATCTTGACCCGTTTAACACGATGGAAATCATCAATCTCTTAAAAAAGATAAACGAACTCGGGACGACTATTATTCTTGCTACGCACAACAAGGACATCGTTAATCATCTGGCGCGCAGGGTTATAACAATGGAAAACGGAAGGATTATAAGAGACGAAGAAAACGGCCGCTATTCTTTGGCATGAAACGGATATTAAGCTAAACTAAACTAACTTATAAATTAGGAATGGCTACGACTATATACCGGATAATCAAGAATGCCTTAAGCCACCTTGTGAGGCAAAGGCTTTTGTTTGGCGCCACGCTGGTCGTTATGGTTATGACGCTTTTCGCTTTCGGCAGTCTTATAGTCGGGAATCATGTTCTGACCTCCGCGCTTGATTCCATACAAAATAAGATAGATATAAGCGTTTACTTCAAGACAACCACTCCAGAGGATCAGATTTTAGCTATGCAGCAAACACTGGAGCAGATGAGCGAGGTCAAAAACGTCCAGTATATCTCCAAGGATCAGGCTTTGCAGAATTTCGAACAGCAGCACGCTAACGATCCGACAATTTCCCAGGCTTTGACGGAACTCGGAAGCAACCCGCTTTCCGCGTCTCTGAACATCAAGGCCAACAACCCCAATAATTATCAGGATATAGCGAACTACTTAAACAGCACGAGCGTCAACAGCATGATCGAGAACGTCAGCTATAACCAAAACCAGCTCGTAATACAGAGGCTGGCCGCGATACTTAATATAAGCCGCGAGGCGGGAATCATATTGACTATCGTTTTGGCGCTGGCGGCGACTCTTATAGCTTTTAACACCCTCCTTATAGGAATTTATTCGAATAGGGAAGAGGTGGAGATAATGCGCCTTGTCGGAGCTTCAAACGCTTTTATCCGCGGGCCATACGTGATAGAAGGAGTGATTTACGGCATAATCGCGGCCCTAATAAGCTTGGCAATACTTGCCCCCGTAATTTACTTTACATCGCCGTACATGCAGGTTTTCATACCCGGGTTTGACTTGTGGGGATACTTTACCGCGGATCTCTTCCTGCTTTTTATTTACGAGGCGGCTTTTGGCAGTGTTATTGGAATTATTTCCAGCATGATAGCTCTTAGGAGATATTTGAAGAAATAGATCTCTTATCCGCACGCAGCGCACTGCGTTACGGCCTTAAACGATAGCGGGGGTTAACGGAAGCCTGAGACCGGCAGGCGCACTCCTTTGTCGTTTATTCTTCTGGCTTTTTCTATGGTTTGAGCGAATTTTTTGTCTAAAGAGGAAAGTCGAAGCGCTTTGCCGTTCACGATGATTTCCGGATCAACATACCGGAATTTTTTGTTGACTATAATCTTGCTTTTGGGAAGATCGGCAAGAGACTTTGTTTTAAGCTCTTTGAGGCCGGCAAGTATTTTCCTGTTTTTGGAGCGTTTTAACTTATTTATCACATACTCGTCGTCGCGCCAGAAGTCGCTGAATTTTATTATTTTTTTCTCCAAGGAGAATCTTAAAATATTTCCAAGCATCCTGTATCTCGAAGCGGCCTCGAATCCTCCCCAATGTTCCATCTGTTTTTTGAGGTATGCAACCGCGAATGTCTTTGCGGCCGAAACGTCATCGAAAACAACCTTGCCGTTAACCACCCTAAGATGCTTCAGGGTTTTTTTAACTATATTTTCCGGAAACTCACGCAGGGCATAATCTATTCTATCCGCACACAGGTGCGGCTTGTCCCTGTCCAACAGAAAGAACTTATGGAGATCGCTTAATTTCCGATAATCGTATCCGAATCTTTTCAATATCTTCGGTATTTTGGATTTGGCAATAAAGCGGGAATGCTCGTTGTCTTGATGATCCTCTTCTCCTCCGTCTCCCACAACCCAGTCTATTACGTGCGAAAACGCAGTATGAGAAATATCGTGGATCAGTCCCGCTATCTGTTCCTCCTCGGAAGCGCCCAGCCGCTTTAGAAGCATCATAACACCGAGGCTGTGCTCGAAACGATAATAGTTTTTCAAGTGATAAAACTCGTCCGGCACGCCGAATTGTGAAATGCTCTTTAACCTTTGAAGTTCCGGAGATTTCATAAGGGCGATTAAAACAGGCGACTCTATCTTCCCGGAGCCGTATATCCTGTCGCGAATTACAACCGGCTTAACCTTGTTCACTTGATTACTTTATTACTTCCCCGGACGCGCGTAAAGCTCCGTGCGCCGATTTTATATATCCGGTAACAGCTCAAAAATCAAAAGCCGGTTTTCCACAGTTTACCCGCCGTTTTTATTCATATATAATCTAACCATGTTATGTTATACAGGATGATGAAGTCTGTTTTCAGTACGCTTCGCCGTCTCTCTCTCTCTCAGCGCCGGATTCTTGCAGGGAACGGATCTTCGGATAGGGACTCCTTTACTTTAATCGAGCTTCTTATCGTCATCGCCATAATAGGGATCCTCGCCGCCGTCGTCGTCCTAATCCTCAACCCTTCGCAGCTCCTTTCCCAATCCAGGGATTCGAGGCGCATCCAGGACATCGCTAACTTAAACAGCGCCATAGGAATGTATTTATCGGAAGGAAACACTTCTTTGGGTTCTTCCGACACCGTATATGTTGATGTTCCGGACACTTCGGCAACCTGCGCCGACCTGGGGCTTCCGTCTCTTCCCACAAGCTGGAGCTATCATTGCGCCACGACGTCAACCCTAAGAAACATAGACAGCACGGGATGGATCCCCGTAAACTTCACGGAGATATCGGTAGGAACACCTCTTTCCGTCCTCCCCGTGGATCCCGTAAACACCACAAGCACGGGACTCTATTACACCTATGTCACGAACGGTTCCGGTTCCTACGAGCTTACCGCCGTCGCCTTGGAATCCCAGAAGTATCAGGCTGATGCCCAAGACGACGGAGGCCAGTCCGCCACCTCTTACGAACTCGGAAGCAGCCTCGCTTTATCTCCCCTGGTATTCCCCGAAAACTGGATACAGGTACCGGGCAACTCGACGTTCGGAACCCCTACCTTTTGGGTAATGAAGTATGACGCCAAATGCGTGAGCGGAAGCACTCCGTTAACCTCCCCCGATACCGGATACCACACCTACTCCAACTCCTCCCAGAACTGCGTCTCCCCCTACTACATCGCCTCCGCCCCCTCGGGATACCCCATAGCCAACATAGATCATACGGATGCCTCAACCTACTGCAGTAACATCGGAGCCCATCTCATACGTAATGATGAGTATATGACTATCGCCGATAGCGCCGCCAACACCGCTTCCAACTGGTCCGGAGGTTCGGTAGGATCTGGCTACCTTTACTCGGGACACAACGACAACGCTCCGGCAAACGCCTTGGAAGCCTCCGCCGACGATACCCAGGGCTACTACCACGAAACCAACACCGGAGGCAACCAGAGAAGAACCCTCACTCTTGGTAATGGCAACGTTATATGGGATCTCGCGGGAAACGTCTGGGAACACGTCGCAAGATCGACTAACGACTCCGGAGACAACACCAACACCATGAGCCTTCCCTCCTGCTCCAACGGTTCCGCCTCCTGGGAGTGGTGCGAATACGCTTCTCCCGGATCCCCTTATGTTTCGGCATACACAGGAGACGTCGCCCAAACTAAAGTCGCTCCCCCGAACTCCTCCTGGTACTCGTCCCAGGGAGTAGGACAAATGTACACCTACGGATCGGGAGGAAACCAGGGAACAAGTGTCTTCCTTCGCGGCGACAGTTCGAGCGATGGTTCGGTTGCTGGAGCCTTCACGCTGAACTTGAATTGGAACACCGGCACTACGAACTACAGTGTGGGCTTCCGCTGTGCCCGGTACTCACCGAAATTCTTGGC